>DQKQ01000151.1 GCA_015660615.1 Flavobacteriales bacterium | reverse complement strand
TTGCAATAAGTCAAAAAAATCCGAAAATTATTATTGCGGGAAGCGTCTTAGATAATGTTTATAGATCAACGGACGGTGGACTCACTTGGAACCAAAAGACATTAGAATCTAGCTTCGGTGTTTATGGAGATCCCTGTGTTATTTCTTCTCCCAATGGCGATTTTTATTTTCTCCATTTAAGCGACCCAGAAGGGAAGGGGTGGAGTAGTGACATGTTATTAGATAGGATTGTATGCCAACACTCTAAAAACAATGGTAAGAAGTGGAGTGATGGTGGGAGTATTGGTCTAGAACACCCTAAAGACCAAGATAAGGAATGGGCGGTTGCTACATCAGACGGTAAAACGATTCACGCCTGCTGGACTCAATTTGACAAATACGATAGCCATTCCCCTGAAGACTCAACAATAATACTCTGCAGTTTCTCAGATCGAAAGGCAATTAATTGGTCTACTCCCGTTAGAATTAGTGAAAAAGCAGGAGATTGTTTAGATGGTGACGAAACAACTGAAGGAGCTGTCCCATCGGTAGGGCCTAATGACGAGTTATATGTTGCTTGGGCTGTAAACGAGTCTATTATGTTCGATAGAAGTTATGATGGAGGTAAAACTTGGTTAAATCACGATATAAAAGCTGCAGATATGATTGGAGGATGGGCTCAAACAGTGAAATCTATAGGTCGAGTAAATGGTATGCCAGTCACAGGTGTAGACTTGGCTCCAGACTCTCCGCACTTTGGTCGCATTTACATAAATTGGACTGACGAGAGAAATGGTGAAGATGATTTAGATGTGTTTCTAAGCTATTCTGATAATAACGGCGATTCTTGGTGTAACCCAATTCGAGTAAATGACGATGGTCCCGGAAAGCAGCAGTTCTTCACTTGGATGGCGGTTGACCCTTCAAATGGTGGTATCCATATTGTTTTTTATGACAGACGTAATCACGATGATGCAACAACAGACGTTTATGTCGCAAGTTCATTTGACGGGGGAGAACTATTTGTGAATCAACTCGTATCGGAATCTTCCTTTCTACCAGAAGGCAAAGTATTCTTCGGAGATTACAACAATATCTCAGCTGTAGACGGACATGTTCGACCTATTTGGACTAGAGAAGTTGATGGGGTGCTTACCATCATGACAGCTATTTTAGATTTTTAAGCTGATTCCTTATTGCTTCTGCAATTCCTTCGAACTCTTCATGAGAGAGTTTTAATTTTGGTCTTTCAAAATTAATATCCTCAACAGAATTTAGAGGTATTAAATGAATGTGAGCATGTGGAACTTCTAACCCGATAATTGCAACACCCACACGCTTACAGGGAATAGCATTCTCTATTGCAAGAGCTATTCTTTTTGCAAAAAGGTTAATCCCATAAATTTCTTCTGAATTTAAATCGAAATATTTATCGACTTCTCTTTTAGGGACTATAAGAACATGCCCTTTTGCAAGTGGAGAGATATCTAAAAACGCAAAAAACTCTTCGTTTTCAGAGATTTTATAACATGGGATTTCTCCACGGATTATTTTACTGAAAATACTAGCCAAACCTATCTTGTAATTTTAAGTATTTCAAATGGAATTGCTCCAGCCGGAACCTCTACAATAGCAATATCACCTACTGATTTCCCCAGCAACCCTTTTCCTATGGGTGAGTCTATATATATTTTCTTTTCTAGGAGGTTAGCTTCATTTTCAGCTACTAAAGTATAGGTTACTTCATTGCCATTATTCTGATTTCGTATAGTCACTTTGCTTAATATAAACACCTTCGAATTATCAATTTCACTATCATCAATAACCCTGGCATTCGCTAAAAGGTTATCTAACTTAGCAATTTTAGCTTCTAAAAGACCTTGTGCATCTTTAGCAGCATCATATTCAGCATTCTCACTTAGGTCTCCCTTGTCTATAGCTTCACCTATTTGTGCGCTAATTTTAGGTCTTTCGACTGTTTTGAGTTGGTGTACTTCATCTTTGAGTGAATTATAACCCTCTTCTGTATAGTATGATATATCTCCCATCTTCTGTGGTTCTAAAAACAAATGAGAGGGCCACTGCTGACCCTCTCAATATATATAAGTTTTAAGAGGACTCTTTCTTAGATTGAAATTTTTACTCCAATAGAATGTGTTCCATTGAAAGGATTCGTCGTTCTGTAAGAATAATCTAGACCTATTACCGTTCCGCTTGATCCGGTAGGTAATTTAACTGTAAGTCCACCTGCTGGTCCAGTGTAAGCAGTAGTAATATTTTCATCAGAACCTAACCCTTGTTCCCAAAGATATCCAGCTCTAATCTCTAAATTCTTTCCAATTCTAGTCTCTGCTCCAAATCCAAACTGATCTTTTGTAAACGAGTTGGAGGTAAACATACCATTAAGCTCAACGACCATATTTTCTTCAGTCACTACATCATAAGCAATACCGATGTTTACCAGTGATGGTAATTCGTATCTCTCAGATCTCTGTAGTACAGTAAGAGCACTAGAAGACCCTTGTGGTGTAGCGGTTACAGTTAGACCATCACCCGCATATCTCATTGGTGGCCCAACATTTCTAAGAGATATACCGAAGCGCATCTTGTCGTTTTCTCCAGTTACATAGCGAATCCCTGCATCGAATGCGACTCCACCTGCCTTAACATTAGAAATAGCCTCCCCGATAATTCTCAAAGTAAACCCAGCGTAAATAGAATTAGAGAACTCTTTAGAATAACTGACTCCTATGTTAGAAAAGCTAGGAGAGAATGTTCCGATTCCACCTTCAGGTAAATCTTCAGTCGTAATAGGAATGTCACCGAAAGTCACAGATGTTACAGTCAATCCAAGGACACCAGATGCCCCCATTTTCGTAGCAAAACCTACTGAGTTTAAGCGAATTCCAGTTCCGCTTAAATATATAGAGTTAGAAGTTATTAGTTCACTCTTATCGATAAAAGCAAGTCCAGCTACATTCGTAAATACCGACTCTAAACCTCGTACACTAGCCATATTAGCTCCTACAAGACCGTTTGATGCAGCCCAAGGATTAATAAGTAGCTGACTTGCACCGGCAGAACCAGCACGATCAGGGTTTCCAGCCCAAACAGAACCTAGTCCGAGGGTTGCTATTAAAATGATACTTAATTGCTTTTTCATATCAGAAATTATCAAGGTCAACGGGACGCATTACTCCAAACCATTTTAGGACTTTTTGGCCTATACCTGGTACGTCTATGTGAATTATATAAACACCACCTGCGATAGGCACGTTCTTACTGTTCTTAAGATCCCAGTCCTGGAATGTGAGAGGGTCTGCTTTGTGATACTGTCTCACGAGTGTACCGCTCAGGTTGTAAATACGGATCCTACATTCTTCAGG
>DQKQ01000077.1 GCA_015660615.1 Flavobacteriales bacterium | reverse complement strand
GTTCCTGAGCTAGGTACTACAGCATACCGTGTAGCCCGATACAGCCATAAGAATAAATATATAGAAATTAGCTATATTGCCAGATACCCATATACCAATGGTTATGGAGGAGCAGGTCATTTAAATGCTGAGACTAAGTTAGAACGTAGCCTCATAAAAAGGATGAGCACAGTAGCAGTGCATAGATTGAAAGAGGAGATGCGGAATTCATGGGTGACTAAAGATAGATTATCCATGATCTGCAACGCTATAGGGAGATGTACCCACGACCATAGTTTGTCTGAGCAGTTTCACTACAGTGAAATAGAAGATGTCTTACGGCTACTTAATACAAAGATAGAAGTGGACAGCTACCAATGGCACACAGGTATAGCGGTACTTAACGCTAATATAATTCCGGAGGATGTATGAGCGATTCATTGTTTAATACTTTAAAAGAAATTCTATACCCCACCTTACATACCTGTACTAAATTCAAAGAATTACCATCACTTGGTATGAAGGTCTGTATAGAATGTGGAACGATATTGAAATCTGAGAAATCGTCATGATGCGCTATGTAGTAGCGCTACTAGTATCCCCAGTAATAATAGTTTTAGGGGTCATAACTTTTTTTCTAGGATATAACATTACCATTGAACACAAGGACGACTCATGAAATTATTCTTAGATTTTGAAACCTACTATAGTGTCCCCTATTCACTTACTAAAATGACAACGACTGAGTATGTACGGGACGAGCAGTTCTATATTCATGGCGTAGGTCTGAAGATAGAAAATGAGCCTGCATTCTATGTCTATGACATTGATGTAGAGGAAGCACTTCGTACCATATGGGAGGAGTACGAGGACATAGAATTAATTTGTCATAATGCACGGTTCGATGCGTACATACTCGCGTATCATTTCGGGTTACATGCTACATGGAATATCGACACTGCTGCGATGGCTGCTGGCTATTTCCCCGGACAGACTAAGAGTTTAAAAGATGTCTGTATTCGTTTATGGCCTGATGATACTCACATGCGTAAAGGTGACGAATTAAAAAGTACTAAAGGTATTAGAAATCTCTCACCTGAACTTGCTCAAAGTCTAGGAGGTTATTGTGTACAAGACGTAAATTTAACACATGCTGTGTATTATGCTATCGTCCCAACTTATCCAGCCAGAGAGATGGAGCTTATACATCTACATACAACGATGTTTACAAAACCCTTATTAGAACTCAATACTATTGCTGTACATGAGTATCTAGAAGAGACTCGTAAGCTACGCGCTGAGAAAATTGAGAATTCAGGCTATCCTGCTGCTCAACTGCGTTCCAACATTAAGTTTGCAGCTCTCATTAGAGAGTTAGGACTGGAACCCCCGATGAAGATATCCATTACTACAGGGAAAGAAACATATGCTTTTGCTAAAGGGGACGTAGGCTACCAACAATTTGTTAATAGTAACCCTGAGTATAGCCATATCTGGGTAGCTCGAGCTTCTGAGAAAAGTACGATTGATCGTACTCGAGCCCAACGATTTCTAGATGCCGCTGACCCCGACACCCGTAAGATGAGCATACCGCTCAATTATTATGGGGCTCACACAGGTCGTGCTTCTGGTGGTGACAAGCTCAACTTCCAGAATCTAAAACGAGGCTCTGCTTTACGTAAAGCGTTAGTAGCCCCTAAAGGATATCAGGTCGTTGTCGCTGACTCTTCTAATATCGAGGCACGAGTGTTGGCATGGCTTGCTAAACAAGACGATATCATCGAGCAGTACGAGGACGGTAAGGACGTTTACTGTAGTTTTGCTGATAAAATTTTCCCAGAGTTAGCTCCCACTAATAAAAAGGACCATCCTTTTGAGAGGTTCTTAGGAAAAGTCTGCATTTTAGGCTTAGGCTTCGGTATGGGCTGGCGTAAATTTCAGGCTACTTTGAAAGCAGGCGCGTTAGGTAACGATCCTATTGATGTTTCTGATAAGAAAGCAAAAGAAATCGTAGAAATGTACCGCGATTCTAATATGAAAATTGCAGCCTTATGGAAAACTTTAGATCTCCACCTATTTAAGATGCGTAGCTGTAAGCCTGATAAGAAATTCTCGTGGAGCGTTTGTGATATTGGCTACCAGTACATTGGATTACCCAATGGTATGCGTTTGACATATCCAGGGCTCCGAAAGATAGCAAGTGCAGATGCGTGGCGTAGTAGTGATGCCGCAGCAGACGAATACGCAGTGTTCGGTGATCAAGAGTTAGTATCCAACAATGTGGTACATCCTGACACACCTGATCGTGAGTTCGCCTTACATAAACAAACCCGTAAGACGTATGGAGCCAAAGTCGTTGAAAATCTGGTGCAGGCGTTAGCCAGAATTATTGTTATGGATCAGATGTTGGATATCCACGAGAGATATCCCGTCGTTTTAACAGTTCACGATGAGGTGATCTGTGTGGTTCCTGATGATCAGGCACAAACTGCTTTAGCTTTTATGATAGATACTATGAGTACTCCACCTGAATGGGCAGGAGGACTCCCATTAGCTGCAGAAGGAGGATTCGATACTTGTTATTCTAAATAATTAAATGTTAAACTTAATAAGCAGTGCTAATAAACCGAGTAATAACTATGCCTAAGATTACATTTTTGGAGGCATCAAACGGAGCTCGTTTGGTGAAAGAGTTTTCAACACAAGGGAAGAGTTCGTATCCAAGTTACGTAAAAAATTTCACTTCCCATATTTATGACCTACCCGCAGATAATGTAGGGTGGGCCCAACAGTTTCAGCTCATGCAGAAGTACGCCCCTTTAGGGTACTGCATGCTAAAAGGAATCCTCGATAAAGATCTAGAGGACGAACCACGTAAAGGACATACTGACCGCTATACCAACACCCGAACACTAATGCTAGATGTGGATGGATTAGAGTTAGAGGGTTATGTAATACCCGCAACCATCACGCTGACCGCTCTTAGAGAGATGTCAGAACGAGTGGTACGATTTCTACCTTCAGTATTTGCTAATGCAACTTATATTGCGACAGCTTCCGCCTCATTGGGACAGAAGGGTAACAAGATATGCTTACATATCGAGTTCTATCTACACTCTTCTGTAAATCCCATGCAGCTCAAGGATTGGCTCACATGGCTCAATATTTCGGTACCTGAATTCTGCGAAGGGGTTAGGTTAAACCCATCAGGGTTGAGCCTCTCATACCCCTTAGATCGCACATTAGCGCAGAACGATAAGCTTATCTATTTTGCACCACCGATATTCCGCTTACCGCTAACTGATCCTGTCCAAGACAGAATCGTGCTGGTGAAAAAGGACCACCCTACTGTCGATATCTCGAATCTGATACGCGATATTAATACGCAGCAGGTAGCCGATGCCTCGCGTCAGTGTATTGAGAAATTACGTAAGGAGCTAGGGCTAAAGAAACGAATGCCAAAAACTCGTTATGTGACTCTCGACGGAGGATATAAGACTGAGATCTTAGAGAATCCAGACAAAGCACGGATGACGTACGCATACCATACGGACAACTATTGTTATTTTAATATTAACGATGGGGACAGTAACGCTTACTGGTGCCCATTAGGAAATCCTCGAATTGTTTATACCTTTAAAGATGAGACACCATTCGAAATGAACGAAGCTGATGCTGACTTCTACGCATGGTATGTCGAAGAATTTAAAGATGCAATTCAAGGGAGTTCATCCACCCGACCTTTCGTATTCCGGGATTTCTGGACTGATATACATTACAACGCCGTATTCGATGAGGGTGATAACACCCTACCCCGTATAGCTCCAGCTAATAAATCAAATCTTGCAGATTTTATGATGGAGCAAGGGTTAGCTTTGCCTGAACCGATCCCAACATGGGACTATGTATTTGATCCTTCAACTGATAAACAAATAGATTTCCAGAGGCAATGGCTTAATAAATACCAACCACCCAGTTACTTAAAAGAAGTCACTCTATTAGATGTGGAACTCACCTACGGAGATGCCTCACTCTTAAAAAACTACTGCCCTACTATCTACAAAATGATATGGCACCTCGTAGGTGAGAGTTCCATAGAATATGAGCATTTTATGAACTGGTTAGTGTACGTTATTAAACAACGTAAGAAGACTGGAACTGCTTGGGTTTTTAGTGGTGCTGAAGGAACAGGTAAAGGTGTCTTCTACCATAAAGTATTAGCACCGCTTATAGGTTATAAATATTCAGTAATGCGTAAGCTCTCTGATTTTGATGATCAATTCAATGCGTGGCAAGAATTCAATTTATTAACAGTTGTCGATGAGGCACGTATTAATGATGTGGCCTCAACTTCTAAAATTATGAATTTTTTAAAGAACTTTATTACAGAGCCCTTTGGTAAAATCAGAGTCATGCGTGTAGACGCTATGGTTGATAAGCCTCTATATAACAACGTTATGTTCTATACCAATAATCAGGATGCTATGAAACTGTCTGCTACAGATAGACGGTTTAATATTGCTACACATCAAGCAACACCATTGATTAAAGCATACCCAGAAATACGTAATGAGATTAATAATAAAGTCCCTGATGAACTTCAGGTCTTTATGAATTTCATACATACCTTTCAAGAAAATGAGAGGCAAGCGACTGAAGCATTGGAGAATGTAGCCAAATTCCAAATGCGAGAAGCTAGTATGACATGGGTAGAAGAATATTGCTTCGCAGTAACCACAGGTAATCTGGATTTCTTTATAGGTTTTCTCGATATGGATCCTTCATCAGTTTATGAGATCACCATGTTCGAAGCATCACAACGTTTTATAAAAAGTTGGCTAGCCACTGTTGATATCAAAGACTCATTCGTGACTGTATCGCAGTTACGTACTGTATATATGTGTCTGAATAACGCCAGTATATCAGCTGTTAAATTCGGTAAGTTGTTAGCTCGTAATGGGTTGCAAGCGTCGTCCCCTAGAAGAGAAGGACGGGGCTACACCGTTACATGGAAATTAGATGCCTATAAGAAACAGATACTTATTGATAACTATTTTACCCCCAAGGATAAGGAGGCTTACGTATGTCAGAGCACTCATTAATAGACCCTGATAGCTTAACTAATGAAGACTTAGCATTACTAGGAAGTTTTATGCACTATGTTGCAGAAGAGCTTACTGTGATGTTAGAAATTTCTAAAACACATGGGGAAGAAGAGACCATAACTTATAGAAGTTTAGAGAATTTTATCACTCATATTACCGATAATCTCTACGAAACCACTGAAATCACTCACTAGGATTATTTATGGCAGAAGAACGTATACCTACATGGTCATACTCAGCACTATCTACTTTTGAGAAGTGCCCATATAGAAGCTACCTACAAAAAATTAAGAAAATCCCAGAGCCACAACACCCTGCTGCAAAACGTGGTACTGATATCCACGATCAAGCAGAGCACTATGTGCGTGGGGATATTAAATTCCCTAAATCTCTGAAGAAATTTACTGAAAGTTTCGAAACTCTACGTAAGTTATTTGATGAGGGGCAAGTTGAACTAGAGGGGGACTGGGGCTTTACTCAAGATTGGGAGATCTGCGAATGGCGAGCTGAAGATGTCTGGGCACGTATAAAATTAGATGCCCTAGTTCGCATGGACGAAACGTCAGCGAGAGTTATCGACTACAAAACCGGACGTAAGTTTGGTAATGAAGTCGCTCATGCTCAGCAAGCTCTACTATATGCTATATCAACGTTCATTCGTTACCCAAAACTAGAATTTATAAGGACCGAGTTATGGTACTTAGACCATGCGGCTGTAGCAGAACAAACCTACACTCGTGAGCAAGCTATGCTGTTTTATCCTAAGTGGGTAAAACGTGCAATAGCGATGACTTCTGCAACGGAGTTCCCACCCAAGCCCTCTAAATTTACTTGTAAATGGTGCTCTTATAAAGAGGATGCCTGTGAGTTTGGAGTTATTGATTAATATGAAAATCAGGAAGGATTATGAACCCACACTTACTAATAAAAATTATTACCGTGCTTTCTACTACGTTAGAAGCGGTACGGATGGTGTACCGACTCGGTAAATTTAAACGCGCAGCACGAATTAAATATATCGAATGGAGGAGGAAGTAATATGAATATGCCACTGTATGAACATCAGCAACAAACTGTTGATTTTCTTTCAAGGGCACCCCGAGCACTGATTACATCAGATCCAGGCACTGGTAAAACTCGGGCTGTGCTCGAACGCTACTACCAAGCACGTACAAATGGAGAGACTACAAAACGGATGCTAGTATTAGCCCCACTTTCTATACTGAAACCCTCATGGGGCGATGATATAGAACGGTTTACTCCGGGGCTGACTTACTCGATTGCCTATTCTAAGAATAGAATGAAAGCCTTTCAAATGGACACAGACATCGTTATAACTAATCACGATGCTGTGAAATGGATTGCTAATAATGCTGAAGACCTACTCGGTGATTTCGATTGGTTAGTAATAGACGAATTTACTGTCTACAAACATAGGACAAGTCAGCGGAGCAAAGCAGCAGCGTATATACGTAAGTTCTTTGAGTATCGCATCGCACTGTCAGGGACCCCTAACTCTAATACTATATTAGATGTTTGGCACCCTACTTTAATAGTTGATGATGGTGAGCGATTAGGTACTCATTTCTTTAGCTTTCGAGCTCAGGTATGTGAACCTAAACAAGTAGGCCCCGCTACAAATATGGTGCAATGGATTGATAAAGAGGATGCCGAGGAGAAACTCGCAGCCTCAGTTAAAGATATTACTATCCGTCATCGTTTTGAGGACTGTCTTACGATACCTGAACACAGTAAACATCAGATATATACAGACTTAGCTGCTTCTCATCTCGAGCGATATAACGAACTACGAGAAACTTCGTTGCTAGAGTTAGAAGACGGGGAGTATATCGAAGCTCTTCATGCAGGAGTTCTCGTTAAGAAGTTATTACAAGTAGCAAGCGGTGCAGTATACGACTCTGAGGGAGTAGCTCACACTGTGAATACTGAGCGTTATGCTCTAGTCATAGAGCTAGTACAGCAACGTAAGCATTCTTTAGTAGCATTTAACTGGGCTCATGAACGTGATGCGCTGTGTAAGTTAGCAGAAAAAGCGGGTATTACCTTTGCAGTTATTGACGGTAAGGTATCCGCTAGAGAACGCATCTCTATCGTTGAGCACTTTCAAGAAGGAGATTACCAAGTACTATTTGCACACCCTCAATCTGCTGCTCACGGGCTAACACTTACCAAAGCTACTACTACTATCTGGACTAGCCCTACGTACAATGCAGAGCATTTTCAGCAGTTTAACAGGAGGATTTATCGCGCAGGACAGACGCAAAAAACCGAGACTATATTAATAGCCGCACGAGAAACATGGGAGCCAGCAGTATATAAAAAGCTGGACTCAAAACTTACGCGGATGGAGTCTCTATTAGATATTCTAAAAAATATTACGGAGTTAGAACCATGCAAAAAACAGGTGAACTAATCACAGCAGTACATGCAAAACGTGAAGAGATCCGCGAGCTAGACGTTAGACGTAAGAAGCTCGTTTCAGAAAGAATGACATTAGAATCTCTAATTATTGATCGACTAGATGAAGACGGAGTGTCTTCAGCTAAAGGTATAAAAGCCTCAGTATCAATTTCAGAGAATATAGTCCCTATTGTTAAAGATTGGGACTCGTTCTACGGCTACATTCTAGAAACTAAGCAGCCTTATTTATTAGAACGTAGACCTTCTGTCTCATCATTTCGTGAATTGCTAGAGTCAGGAGTTGAAGTACCGGGCTTACAACCTTTTACTAAAAGAACGTTGAACATTCGTTCTGCTACATGATAATATAAGCATTGCTAATATTACAAATTTTACTAATCTTACTAATTAAAGGAAGTGACGATGGCTAAAGCGCTATTAAGTATCGAAGAAGAGATGGCAAAAGAGATGGAAACCATCAAGATTGCTATTAAACCTAACATTAAATTCAGATCTATCAGTACCAAAGGCAGGATGTTCACTGCTTCAGATGACAGTTTTACCCCTGGTCAAAAACTAGAATGTATCGTTCTAGCCTACGCATATCGCAACGAGTACTACACCACTGCATGGTCACAAGGTGCAGGTTATATCCCACCTGTCTGCTGGGCTGTAGGTTCTAAGCAAAACGATCTGGCTCCTAGCAAGTCTGTTGAAGCTCCTGAGCATATCAAATGCGAAGACTGTCCACAGAATGAATACCCACAAGGTGGTGGTGGTAAAGCCTGTAAGAACACCATCAAACTAGCGATCATCCCACCGGACTTTGAGGAAGGCGATCTGCCCTATCTGATCAGTTTCCCACCTACGTCCAACACTCCGTTCAGAGAGTATATGGAATCCATATCGAAAGCTGGTATGCATTATATGCAAGCCGTCACTACCATTTCGTTCGATCCTAAGGTGGCGTATGCGAAGCCGATCTGTACGCTAGGGTCTAAGCATGCCCGTATGAAGGACATCCTACCCGCTCGTGAGAGAGGCAAAGAATGGGTCATGCGTGAACCATTCATCCCCGAAGATTAACCACCCACCATTAGCCCGCCTCGAGCGGGCATTTTTTTGGAAGGAGAAATGATATGACAACTTATGATGACCTATGCGACTCAGTAGCTGAGAGAGTTGTAGAAGACATGGATACGAAAACGCTGTGTTGCTACGCCTACGAATCCTTATTCAATATCTACCAAGAGTCCCCAAAAATGATGTTGGCTTTAGCTAACGACCTTGAGATGTGGCGAGATGAGGATGAGCGCCTTGAATATCTACAGATCATCAAGGACAAAATAGCTGAGGGAGAAGCATGGAAGAAGGAGGTGAGCGATGAGCCAGTCTGATTGGGACCACATAGAGTCCTACAAACAAGCCTTTATTGATGGGCAAGCTATTGCTGACATTTGGTCAGCTGTTGATGTACGGGAGATGTTCAATAATTTAATGGACATGGATAAGCCACCCAAGTATTTGCTAGGGAAGGAACTTACTGACGAAGATATTCAGGAAATCCTATACATGGTGCAAGCTAGATTTGATGCTGAGCAAGGCATCAACTGGTTTCAAATTGAATACTATCTTAGTGAACATTTTGAGGGGAGGAATGATGGAT
>DQKQ01000214.1 GCA_015660615.1 Flavobacteriales bacterium | reverse complement strand
TGCAGAGTCAAATCCAGTTAGAGTTAGTGAGAGATATCAACTTGAACAATATATTAGTGTGGAGGCTTCCTTGAAAAAACACATGAGCGGAAAGCGTTTTTTTCCTATTTCTATTAATTTTAATGTTGGTAATGTGTTTCATCGAAGACATAATAAAATTATGGGTGTTTCACAGGACCTTCCCAAATGGAACCCCCGTTCTATTGGATTCACTGAATAATATTAAGCAGGGACTCTATGGGCCATTGTTTATTAACAGCAGTAATTTCTAAATCCAATAACTTGGTGGGAATTAAATCTACTTGGGCTTCAGAAGAGTCAGTGCGACTAATCCAATGGACTTCCCAGTCATCAGGATAGGTATCCTTTAATCTTTCACATTGCAGTTCATCATCGATATTAATTCTAATAAGTATCCAACCTGCAGACTTAAGTTTCTCGGCTTCATTAATAAATCTAACATCATCTACAATTAGGTTTTCACCTTCATCAACTTGGAGGTTAACCAGATAGTCAATCCAGACATCTTCTTTAATCTCTCGCATCTTCATTCCAATCTGTTGTAGCAATCTTCGGTCTTTATGAGTCATACCAAATAAATCTTTAGCCACATTTTTAACTTTGGCAGCCAGAGATATCTTTAGGAAGTCATGGTGTTCTACAAACCAATCAGCCAATGTGGTTTTTCCACTGGCCATCTTTCCACAAATTGCGATCTTCATTTTAAATCCTCTGCAGCGATTTCTCTTTCGCAATGTTTACAATGATGTTTCCCCTCAAACTCGGGTTTATGTGCCATAGGCCTTCGACATTTAACACGCTGGGCTTCCTTCATACTATCCCCTGTGTCTGCTACCTTAATATAACTTCATCTGATTAGCACCGGCAGAAGTTTTATTATCCATAGCCTCAGTCATATATGATGGAATAAATTGATTTAATGGTGTGCTACCTTCGTATCCATGATTAAGATGGAAGTCAAAGGCAGGGTCTAATATGTATACCTTCCCCTTATCTTTGGGACTGCGAACAATACGACCTAACATTTGAGTCAACATAACGGCGGTTTGTAGTTTATACCAATCTGGATTGGCCTTCATTTTCTTAACAATACGAACATCACCCAGACTTGGGAATGGGACTTTAGGAATAATACAGAATCCTACTGTGCCACCATCATAACCTTGATTAGCATAAGTGGATAAAAGTATTTGATTGCCGTCAGACTTATCGAAGCCCTCAAACACAGAGTCTCTTTCTCTGGAACTTTTGGTATGTTGGACTAATCTATCTGCCACACTTCTATCCAGATGTTCAATAGCAGACACTAAGTTCTTTTCAATCTCGTCAGTATAAGGTAAAATTAAGCCCTTTTGGTCTGGAAATTGTTTAGCGATGGCTACAATCTTTTCAGCGGTTAACATATATTGTTCTTGACTACGTTTACTACGATTAAGATTACCACCTTGTAGTGAAGTATAGATAGGTCGGTTTTCAATTGGGAAACTACTGTAGTCTACTTTGATAAATGTAGTCCTTTCTGGATCCAAACCAAGTTCTTCCATAAATATCTCTGAATCTGCAATAGTTCCGCTCATAAATATACGACGTTCTCCTAAGTTTAATAATAGGTTTTCGCTCAGATGACTGATATCCAAAGGTTTGAAGTTAAGATAAATTGGGTCATCTTCATTATCATACTGCCAAATAATATTTTTAGGTCCACTAATTAGTTGTTCTATAATAGTTTCCAAGTGTTTGCTGCTATTTATAGCATAACGAATAGTTTTATCATCGTATTGTTTCTTTTCAATCTTATTATTAATATGTTTAACCAAATTACTAAGATAGCCAATCCAGATTTTAGCACCCATTAAATGTCGCTTTTCTTTGGTGTCAGGAGTAATACTACCAATGCGTGGCATCCCCCAAGTGTTAGGTGAGTTAACTGGATTCCATGGTGTCAACATTTTGTTTCGTTGATGTTGTAGATTGACGGCCTTTGAATCAATGGCTTCCATAATCTCGTTAAAGGTAGGTATACCCACTAACCTTTCCATTTTCTTAAGACTCAGATCGAAAGCATAGAAATCTGCCATGTTGTGTGGTAAAGTATGTGCTTCATCAATAATCAATATATCTCTTTGTTTGAGGTAGGCATCACTTTGGTTCATACCCATCAAATAATGTGTATTACCTACGAAAAATCTATTGTGGTGGGCTTCGTGTAAAGCACCATAGTAATCACATAATTTGTTTCTCTTTACTCCCCAATCGATCTGTTTATTTTGTGTGGGCAATCTTAAACTACATTTAAATCCGATATTACTACATGGGGCTAAATCAGCACTACAACCGGCAGTGGCCATAGGCAACTTCATTTTTAGGGCTTCCATAGCCTTTTGTGCCTCAGGTTCAGACCGACAATTAGGTTCTACATCTAATTCACAATCATAATTGCCCTTTCCCATTACAGAACGCATAAATGGCATTTCGGTGAGGTATTGTTTCTGTAATCCTTTTAGTGGGGTGACGATATATGCATTGGCATTAAATATCTTAGGAACAACCATAGCCATAGCAGATTTACCAGAACCTACAGGACATTCTACAATTATATTTTCATAACCATCCTCTAAGGCTTGGGTAATTAAGGGCACAACTTGCTTTTGTTCTAATCTTGGAACATGAAATCTTGTATCTGTAAAGTATTCTTGGGCATCATAAAGAGGTTTATCGTCGTGTTTAACAATAATTTTATTATGATTCTGGGATTTTATTGCCCCAAAAGTTTTATTACCGATCTTTCCTAATTTAGAATCATCGTATGCACCGACTGCAATATAATCATCTTCTTCTTCTTCTAAAGGTTCAATGGTGACTATTTGTCCATCCACCCATAGTTTTAGATTGAATGTGCTGCAAAACTTTTCCAGATTTTTAATCTTTCTGCCTCTGATATCTGCCTTTCCAGTATAG
The DNA here is from genome assembly GCA_015660615.1 of Flavobacteriales bacterium. GTDB lineage: Bacteria > Bacteroidota > Bacteroidia > Flavobacteriales_D > Sanyastnellaceae > UBA974. Next base: position 6,320 of record DQKQ01000214.1, on the reverse strand, counting down.
CACTTCCGTTTCTTATTCCAATATAGATTGTAGGTGTCTCTAAAGATGTCTCTGTATGGCCAACAATTGCCACGAACTACAATCTCCACGAACATACCATATCATGAGTGTATCACCCTCTTATACTTTCAGCAGACCAGCAAATATAAGTAGTTGTAGGGAAGAAGTAAAACTATGTCTGAGCCTTCATTACGCATTGAATGGGGAGTTTCTAATGTCCCACATCCCGATAAAGGAGATGGTGAGGATACATGGTTTACTATTAATGATGCTAAATACCCTGCTGCAGCCGTCTTTGATGGCGTTGGATCGTGGGCAGAACAGAATATTAATCCTATTTATTGGAGTATGGCATTAGCAGAGGGGTGCTCTACTGCTATTATGGATGGTATGACAGGACCCATTACTATTTTAAAGGCTGGGTATAAAAATGCTTTGGCTTCCGACCATGAAGGTAGTTGCACGGCTTCATTAGCCATTAAAAATGGTCCAAGCAGTATCGCAATTGCTAATTTAGGGGATTCTGGGATTGCTTTGTTCAGAGGAGATAATTTAATTTGGCAAAGTTCACAACAAGAATATTTATTCAACTACCCATATCAATTAAGTTCTGATAAGGATGCTATTCCAAAGGATGCAGATAGACATCTATTAACTAAACTTAAAAGTGGAGATATACTTATATTAGCCACCGACGGACTCTGGGACAATCTTTACAATAAAGAGATCACTAAATATTTAGATGATGATTTGGATGTTGAAGATATAGCCACCAATTTGGCAGTGAGTGCATTTCATGCTTCCAATGATGAGAAAAGATGGGGTCCGTTTAGCCAAGCATCAGTAGAAAACTTATATTCTGCTTCACCATATGCAGAGGAGGAAGATTTTGTGCCACCTCCTGCACCATTGATAGACTATATGGGTGGTAAGCCAGATGATATTACAGTTATTGTGGGGAGATTAGTATGATATTAGGAAATAGTTTGTTTCAGACCGAAGTTTTGTTCAATGCTGCGAGTGATATGCCAGCAGGTAATACTGGAACACCCTATACGGGTTGTTTTGAGAACGGAACGATTACCATTGACTCCAGTAAAAGATATACTACAAATCTGGATATGGCCAGATGTGGGAAAAGGGGCGTAAAGATAGGTAGTCCTCCTAACGCTTCAGGGACACAACACTTCCCACGAAATTGGGGATACTCTTGTTGGAATAATGGTAGTGAGCGAAGTGGATATGTAATTGCTTTGCATCGTTACATGCTTCCCTCTGGTTCTGTGGCACCTGAATATGATACCAATAACCCCCAGAAAAAAAGTTCCATTTACGCAATTATAGAGATTCCTAATGCATCTGATGGCACAGTGCCGACTTCGGCAGAAAGAAGTGCATTTCTGAGTAGTATTGGAACTGCACTATCTGAGGATAATGTTAATTTTGGAACTGTCACTTCAGAGTGTGGTGTCTTACCTGTCGGTGTAACTACTGATCCTGAATGCACTACTGATACTTATTTAGGCGGGTGGTCAAATGTGGACTGCGGAGGTTATCCTTCGGATGGTGGTAATCCAGATGATAAAAAGAAGTGTGGAACTTATTCAGATAGCACCTTAGTGGCTGGAGATACATATAAGTATAAACAGGCATGGGGTGGAGGGTATACTACTAAAACTGTTCCAGCAGGAACAATTATTTGCACATATGATGTTCATAATCTGCCCAATAGATCTAATCAATGGCGAGAGGACCATCCTTTAGTTGATTGCACGGTAGATGAAGATAAAGTTCTTGGCCGTGGATGGGGTCAAACCAATGGAGTCTGGGAATGTATTCCTAAACTTGGATGTAAAGACCTCCACAATACTAATTATGCACCAGAAAGTGAAAGAACTCATAAATCCTCTGTTTGTGATGCAGGCACTTGTATTAGCGGTGCTGCCAAGATGTTGTTAGGTAGTGGAGATGGTTCCTGTATTAAAGAATTAGATATGTTTGTTCTCGAAAAATCTGCAAGTGGATGTTGCACTCAAACAGGTTATGATGATTGTAAGTGTCGCTATCAAGTAGCACTTGGTAAATCAGGTTGGGGTGGTCATATAGTTACCTATAGGAACTTTGAAGGTCCAAGTGGACAAACTTGTGAAGCAGGAACTTGTGATCAATGGAAATCAGGAAGGAGTGGTATGGCTCGATTTGATACTTTGGCAGATGCACAGGCCGCCTTTGATACTATGAAAGCAGGTGCACAGCAAGCCATGGGAACAACAGGGTCTGACGGTGACGACGATGACGACGACAATGGCATAACTCCAGACCTTTGTGAATCTGTAATTTGCAGCGACCTTAATCGTGATGACCATGCAGATGCTGAACCACTTTATGATACTTCTGTGCAAGATTGCTGCGGCGAGTGTAGCACGGGATATGAAGAAGATGACAATGGTGAATGTCAAGCCGTGAATGGTGATGAAGAAACACCATGGTTGCTTTATGGTGGTGTAGGCTTGGCAGCATTAGTAGGTTTATTGATTCTAAAGAAGTGATATAATGATTTTGTTATCGGCATTAATTGGTCCACCCATAATGGAGTTATTTAGCACAGAGCCCAACAAAGATCTTATATTTAATGCATACTCAATCCCTTTCGCTAACAGTGAATCTTGGGTAAAAGCGGCCTTTACTGCTTTCTTCAATAATTGTTGGAGTCCAAGGTGGTATACTGATGGTAGACAGATTCAAAGTATAGAGGCTATCGTCCAAACTCAAAGTCCAGATACTGTTGTTTCAGATACTAATAATACTGCAGGTGCATATGCATGGGATATTAGATTTAATACTACTGGTGGTTCAGACCCCATGTCACCAAATCCATGCCATCAGCGGTTTTATTATAGACCCTCAGATACTTGGCATTATTCAGATCGTGCAGCAGATGACTGCTCAGACAGGACAGATATGTTGATGGGTTATGATAATTCAGGTCCTGAGTCTGTTGGTGTTTCTACAGGAACTTTTACTAACTTTGATTCTGGAACTGTTCCAGAAGCAACATGGGAACTTCAAAATACATCAAAATGTATGGATTCTGACTGTCAGGCTTTTAGAATATATCAAAAGGTTGGAGAAACTAAACCATACAAGATAGTGGCATTTGATTGTGCTACGGGGGTTGTAGCAGGCGCAGAATATTTCACTACTCGAAATGAAGCAGACAGCAAGGGTTCTGAATGGGTGATGTCTCAGCATACCAATGGTAATCACAACACCACGGGATGCACCGACCAAAACTTGGATGCGACTGGTGATAATGGTAGTGAACCATGTGATGATAGTAATGCTTCTGTTTTAGCAGATGGAAGTTGTGGTCCGTGTAATACAGGATACATATTAGAAAATGATATTTGCACGGAGTCTGATGACGACGATGACGATGAAGATGCTACAGGTAAACTTAAATATATTCTCTGGATTGGTGGGGCACTATTGGGCCTATTAGTTCTTAAGAAGATCGCCGCTTAATCATATTTATAACCAACTTCCCAGTCAATGTCAGTATTATCTTTTAGTTTTGCCTCGGTGTATTCAGGTTCTAATTCCTCCATTTGGCCAGTAACTTCATTATAGTCCCACTCTTCTTCATCTAAACCATCACAATAACCACAAATTGGGCAAGGACCACAACAATCAATGCTACAGTGATTCCAACCATGACAATCATTATGTTCTTGTCTAATAGTTCTAATATCTTCAGGAGTCTTGTTAGACTCTTTCCAACTCCCTAAACAATTACCACATTCTGGTTCATAGTCACTGCCGGGGACAATGAAAGCAAAGTTAATAGAATCCACAATTATTGATTGTGCGACCAACTATATGTATTTAGCGATGTCGCTGATTCATACTTTCCCCTGAGGTGTGTGCACCTCGTTGAATCAGAAACCGAGTTCACGCATGGCGTCTTCTTGACTGATTTCTCCAGATTCCACTCCTTCAGTTAGAACACCGAAGGGATAACATTCGTCTTTCCAATCACAGTAAGAACATTGCCAATCACCCACAGGGGCAGTATCATTTTTAGCGAAAGCAGCCATCTTGGTTTTAGTGAGTTCACCTTGGTTCTTCATTTCTTCAAACAGTTCATCACTGAAACGCAGACTAAAGTCCCGTTCAGGTGGAGTATCAGCCTTCAGTTTCTCATAAGACAATACATATCTCTCCAAAATATTTTCAATAGTTAGTCCAGCAATAGGTTGATTCATCTTCCCACCAGATTCTAATTGTTGCATAGGATCGGTCTGTGGTAGGATTAGTCGGCCATCCATAGTTTTAACAAGGATTTCACCGTCATAATCATTACTCAACTCGATTCGGAATTGGTTGGTTGAACAAGAGTCTACGATTTCATAGATTAATACAAAATAAGGGATTTTAACACCATAGGTTTCTTCTACTACTTTACGAGTATGTAGATACATTCCTGTCTGCATCAAGTGTTCTAACTTAGGATAACCAATAGGATACATTTTGTTGCCTTTGCCTTTCAGCATTTTCTCACTAAAGTAACCACGAGTAGATTTAACTTCAATACCAATAGCCTGTTCAGTATCAATACCTATAACACGACCTGCTTCGTCCATTTCAGCCATTCTTAGAATAGCGTCAATTTCACCACTCATATCGATCTGTTCACCATCTGAACAAGTTCCAATAGGTGCTTTAACTTTTAGATTAGCAGCCAATAATAGACCTTGCTTTTCCCAATGCTTCTGAAGTTCTTCTTCAACAGCATCTCCGACACCGAAACGAATGTAACTCATATCATCTGAAACATTAGTGCGTTCTACCCTTTTCTTGGAATACCACACTTGTCGGTGGCACTTGCCCATTAACTTAGGATTACCTAATTCATTTGTTATTTCACAGGAGGCACCAGTTGGGTTTAGTCCACCCAAACTTACTCTCAGTCCACCGTTTCGCTTGCTATAAATATAGTTCTGTATTGGGTCAAAATTAGTCAATTTACTCACCTTTATGCTGCTTATTGTAGCAGTTGTATCTTCTCTTGGTTGCCATCACCTATATATACTTGCTTTAGGCAAAGTCTAAGTAGTTGGAACGTTCATATTAATTATGGTAGATATCTGGCACGATACTATTAACAACTGGGATGTAGGATTCACTCTAAAGATTGTTCCCAAGTGGATGAAAGTATTCAGCCCATTAGAGGAAGAAGAATCCATTTGGATTCGAAATCCAACACCCCAAAAGGTAGACATAGACCCTACTGATGAGTGGGGTAGCGCACGTCTTGATAGAACTAAGATAGGTATTCGTGGACTCGTCCAGACTATCCAATGGCATGAGAATATTTTAGTTCAGAGTGCAAGATCGGGAATCTTGCCAATGTCTTTTCACTTGGATGATCCTCAGTTTGCCAAGATAGGGGTAACTCCTGAGGAAGAAAAAGGGTTTGTGGACACTATTCAGGAATACTTAACGAGTATAGGAATAAAGTGGGAGGATAATCAACATATTGATAATGTTGGGACGCCTCTTGCTGATGATAACACTTATTGGCATTATTTCGATATCTCATCTGAAGACATGCGGACTTGGTATAAATATTGGAAAATGGAACATCTTATGGATCAACGACAAGGCGGTGTATGATTATGTCCCCACCTTTTAGTTGGCTCTACTTGGTAAATAACAAGATGGAGCAAGTATTGGGAGAACCAGTAGGTAAACTGTTTATAGATATGATTATATTAGAGTATGATAAACTATTATATTTGGAATCTTCTGTGAAGAAAGATTTATATTTTGAAGGTAGGAATCCTACTGACATTATGTGGGGATTCTTAGCCGAAAGCCCGCCTAAGGAAATCTTCAATTGGCAACAGATGCCTCTCAGCATGAAAATGAGCGACACTTTAGGTCGTCAGATAATGGACAATGCACCAGAACATATCCTTGGAGAAGCCTTATCAGGCGAAAATATGGGAATGATAAAACGTCAGGAATCGGGCCATGTCTACTCCGTAGACAGTAAGACGTCAGGAAGGTTTCAAAAGGATTTATTAAATGATGCTATTATGGTATTTGTAAGGGTTCCCAAGACACCGGCAGAGACTTTTTATTTCCATGAGAGCAATAAAAACAAGTTTTTAACTTATTTTATGGATCCTTCGGAAGTAGTTGATGTCATCAATGGAACTTCAGGTGCCGCAGCCATAGAAATCAGCCCGAAGGCCAACTATCTATGGAATTACGATTATAAGAGATTATTAAAAGTTTGGGGGCAGTCATTTCGA
>DQKQ01000081.1 GCA_015660615.1 Flavobacteriales bacterium | reverse complement strand
CCGCAATAACTAGGAGTCGTACGACTTCTGCCTGGATGAACGTCGAGCCGTGGATATTTAACTCTACTGTGTCCTCGCCCGTGTATGAACCAGGTCCGCATAAAACCAGTGCGAGCCCTTCGTCAATTGTTTCACGCGGCTCGGATTCGGACAGGATGCGACCGAAAACGACCTTTCTATCTAATTCGGAGTTGAGTTTTTTTGAAAACACGGCGTTGGAGAACTCTAGAGCTTGAGGTCCAGAAACACGAACTACGGCAATTCCTCCGGCTCCGGGAGCTGTAGATATAGCGACAATCGTTGAGCCATCTAAGGCCGTGGGCATAGTGTTTTTCACGCGGTAATAATTACTGTGCAAAAGTGGGGTAAAAAATGGGAGGATAGATGTGGTTTGGTCTAAATTTGAGGCGCATTACACCCGAGTAGAAAAATACATTAAAACATGAGTGTTCTAGTTAACAAAGATTCTAAGATTATCGTTCAAGGATTTACTGGTAGTGAAGGTACTTTTCATGCAGGCCAAATGATTGATTACGGCTCCAATGTCGTAGGCGGAGTGACTCCTGGAAAAGGCGGTCAGACTCATCTTGGAAAGCCAGTTTTTAATACCGTTCAAGACGCTGTTAAAGAAACAGGAGCTGACGTGAGTATTCTTTTCGTTCCCCCAGCTTTCGCAGCTGATGCGATTATGGAGGCAGCTGACGGTGGCATTAAGGTGATCATATGTATCACTGAAGGTATTCCCGTGGCAGATATGGTAGGGGTGAAGCATTACATCGATCAGCGCGATTGCACCCTTATCGGCCCTAACTGCCCTGGCGTTATGACGGCTGGCGAGGCGAAGGTGGGCATCATGCCTGGTTTCATATTCGAGCCCGGCAAGGTGGGCATCGTGTCGAAGTCCGGCACCCTCACCTATGAAGCTGTGGATCAGTGTACTAAGGCAGGTTTAGGCCAAACCACAGCTATCGGCATAGGCGGCGATCCTATCATAGGCACCACAACACTTGACGCTGTCAAGCTACTTATGGCGGACGACGATACTAAGGGTATTGTGATGATTGGCGAGATCGGGGGGGACCTCGAAGTCAACGCCGCTCGCTGGATTAAAGAGCATGGTACTAAGCCAGTAGTTGGCTTCATCGCAGGAGTTACCGCTCCTAAAGGACGTACCATGGGTCATGCCGGAGCTATCGTGTCCGGAGAAGACGAGACTGCCGAAGCGAAGAAGCGCGTCATGAGCGAGTGCGGAATCCACGTCGTGGACAGCCCAGCCAACATAGGCTCAAAGATGGCCGAGCTAATTGGGTAATTTTACCTCAGGATAACTCTTTTAAAACTCTCTAAAGACCGGATGCACCCTTGGCGTTTTCCAAGCTCCGTTAGTAATGTCCGGGATATTTACTTTCTTGTTTCCAAATGCTACGCTTTTTTCGCTTAATGCTCCGACTAAAGACCAAAGCACTCCGTCGTAAACATTTAAGTCAAGTGAAACACCTTTGTTGAGAGATCTAATAAGTCTATACATCATCACAAAGTCCATTCCTCCGTGGCCTTGTTCGTTTTCTGAAATCTGAGATTGGAGTTTACTCCACATAGGATGAGAGAATTTTTCTTTATATCCTTTATACCCCTCTTCATCTTCCCACCTGTGCCAATTCCAAGTGGGTCCATGGTCTTTATACAGCCGTGAAGGGTAACCATAGTGTGTAGCTTCCGATCCACAGAGTTTATTCAATCTATTATATGGTCGTCCAGTGTGAACATCGAATTGTAGCATAATACTTCTTCCCTGTTCAGTCTTTATGAGGGTAGTATTTACGTCACCACATTTAACTTGATCAGCTAGCGCATTTAATGAAGGGTCTTCGGATTCTCTAAGGGCTTTTGATAGGGAAGCTTCGTTAGAACTCATGGAAATTAAGTGGCTCAAATTGTCGCCTCTTAGAATATCCATATACATGCAAACAGGACCTAGACCATGCGTGGTGTATAGGTTTCCATCTCTCTCAAGATGGTGTTGCAGACGCCAACGATTGTGATAGTATTTCTCATCAATAAGCAGCTGTCTCAGATCGTGTATGTACGCACATTCAGCGTGTGTTAGATCTCCGAAAGCGCCCTCTTTCACCATATTCAACACAAAAAGTTCTTCTTCATTGTAACAGCAGTTTTCTAGCATGATACAATGCCTCTTGGTTCTTTCTGCGGTCTTTAGAATTTCTAAATTTTCATGTACTGTATATGCTATGGGAACTTCGGTAGCTACATGCAAACCTTTTTCCATCGCGTATATTGCCATAGGAGCATGCCACCTCCAAGGTGTTGTCACGAGAAGCAAGTCAGCCTCTTCAGTATTGCACATGTTTTGCCATGCATTTTCATCGGAGCTTCCATCTACTCGCCTCGGAGCAGAACTCTGGAATTTTGCTATGCTTTCTTCTGCTCTATTTAAAAACTCTGGTTGCACATCACAAATAGCAACTATTTCTGCATGCCCATGCCTTACCAGCCAGCTCAACATCTCCACCAATGTGCTGCCGCGATTTCCCAGCCCTACAATTGCAACTCTTACTTTTTCTATAGGAGCATCTGCATAATCGAACATGCTTCCTTGAATTTCAGCATTAGAAATGGCTTCGCTGGGGTGGATATCAGAAACACTCTTTTTCCTATTGCGGGCATACGAAGCGCCAGAAAATAAACCTCCTCCAAAGAGGGAACTTAATTTTATAAAATCTTTTCTACGCATGTGATTTGGATGTTATTTCCCACTCAAGGCTTTATCTCATACACTCCAGGCTTACGCGGGGTGATGATGCAGTTAAATAGTTTTTCGTAATCGTCTAGATTTTCTACGAAATCTAGCTCTGAGGTATCTATTAAAAGAACCCTTGAACCGCGATGATGTTTGTAGTAGGTTTTATAGCCATTCTGGATTTTTTCTAGATAACCTTTCGGAAGATCCTGCTCATATTTTCTACCTCGTTCCTTGATCTGTTCTTTCACCCTTTCAAGGCCTGGATTGAGGATAGCTACGACTTCGGGAGAAGGGATTTGGTCTTCCATAAGGCGAAACATAGTGCGGAAGAGAGAGAATTCATTCTTCGGCAGATTCGCCTTCGCAAAGATGAGGGATTTTGCGAAATTGTAATCAGATATAACGTTTTGATGGAAGAGGTTGCGACTGCCTAGAGCCTCACCGAGTTGCTTAAATCTATCGGCTACGAATGCAAGTTCTACAGAAAAAGCATGACTCTCGGGGTTCTCGTAAAAACGTTCCAAAAATGGATTTTCCGCAAATCTTTCATTAATTACTTTGCTCCCTGTCCTCTCCGCCATCATTTTACTGAAAGTGGTTTTCCCAGCTCCGATATTTCCCTCAATCGCTATGTATGCATATGGACCCATTCTTTTTACTTTAATAGTACTTCTGGTTTAATAGGACAAGCCCCTAAAGCTTCTTCTACAGTGCAATTTTCACCTGGGATTGTCATCTT
>DQKQ01000092.1 GCA_015660615.1 Flavobacteriales bacterium | reverse complement strand
GTTCTTCTGCATGTAACCAATGGCCTGAGTTTTCAAGGCAAACATTTTCCAATTGTAAGTAAAGTTCTTCAAGTTCTGCTAAATCTTTCGAGTTTACATATCCTGAAAGAGCACCATAAATAAGTAACGTGGGTATGGTGTTTATCGAAAGGTTAATACGCTTTGTTATCCCTGATAGAGTATTTGATAAGACTTCTATATTAAATCGCCATGAATAACCACCTGATTTCTTTCTCCTTAAACTTTTCATTAAAAAGGGAATCAGAACGCTCTCCTCACCAAGTTTAGATTCGAGAACATTCAAGACTTCCTTGCGAGAGTTTGCTATAGCAGGGTTAGTCGATTGAAGTGCTTGGAAAATGGGTTCATGTTGTGGAGAGTATTCCTTAGGAGAGATATCCGCAACGATTAATTTCGCAACTCTGTCTGGATGGTTTTCAGCAAAAAGCATCACAGTTTTACCTCCCATGCTGTGTCCTAAAAGGCAAGCTTTTTCAATTGCGTGGTCATCTAAATATTTTAGAAGATCGGAAGCCATTATTTCATATGAATGGTCTTGTGTATGTGGACTACGCCCATGGTTCCTTGCGTCTACAAGGTGTACACGGAATTCCAAAGCATACTGCCTAGCAAGAGTGTGCCAGTTGTCAGCACTTCCTAATAGACCATGTAAAATCACAAGATCTTTCGTTTTTTCACCTCCGATTATTCTGCTATGAAGAGTAACTGCAGTCATGTTTAAACTACTTTATTTAAGCATGCGAGATACTTAGCTACTGTGTTAGAAAGCCCTATGTAAAGGGCATCAGAAATTAGTGCGTGACCTATGCTTACCTCATCTAAGTAGGGAACATTATTCGAAAAATCTTTAAGGTTAGAAAGATCTAAATCATGCCCAGCGTTGATGCCTAAGCCTAATTCATGAGCAAGTGTGGCTGCCCTAGCATAAGGTATTGCGGCATCTTCGCCTATGACTTTATGTTTCACCGCGTAATCCTCTGTGTAAAGTTCAATTTGATTAGTACCCGACAATGCTGCAGCATATATCCCCTTCTCCGATGTGTCAATAAATAAGCTTGTTCTAATACCCGCATTAGAAAATCGGCCAATAACCTCCTTTAACATTTGCTCATTTTCTGGAACATTCCAACCAGCATTGCTCGTAATCACATTTGGCGGATCTGGAACAAGAGTCACTTGTTCTGGCTTAACATCTAAAACTAATTTTATAAAGTCCTCAGAGGGGTATCCTTCGATATTAAATTCACTATGTACTAATGGACGTAAATCTCGTACATCTTGATAAGTAATGTGTCTTTCATCAGGTCTTGGATGTACCGTTATTCCTTGTACACCGAAGGATTGAATACGTGTGGCGGCTTGCAGTAAATCAGGAATAGATCCACCTCTCGCATTACGCAAAGTGGCAATTTTATTTACGTTTACACTTAGCCTTGTGTTTTGTACCTTCGAACTGTCTGACATAAGGCAAAATTAACTCATGAGAGCCCAGAAACTATTAACCTTTGACCTTCCCTTACTTCTACCTATTGATAAGGTTTCTCGGGCTATCAGCCTGATGGATGAATACAAGGTAGCTCACCTGCCTATTGTTGTGGAAGACCAGTTTCAAGGGCTCATTAAAGAAGAAGATCTACTTGAGCATGAAGACACAGCTGTTTTAGCTGAGGTTACGACTTATCAGATTAGCGTTGACCCGAACCTTCACCTCTATGATGTTGTAGCCCAAATGTCACGTGCAGAAGTAGATATCCTGCCTGTCGTATTTCAGGGAAAATACATGGGGAGCATTGATAGAGGAGCTATCATGAGCTTCCTGACTAAAGAAGCCGGTTGGGGTTTAGAAGGAAGTACCGTGATTTTAGAAATCACATCTGCTAAGTATAGTTTAGCTGAAATTTCTAGACTGGTTGAGGAGAATAGCACTCAGATAACGAGCTTTAATATGACGCAAAAAGACTCAGGGGCTCTTATTGTGACCATAAAATTAAACACCACGAAAATTGCGGCAATACTCTCATCATTTGAACGTTTCGATTACAAAATATTGACTTTCTTTAATTCTCCAGAGGTTGAGGACGAACTTCGCAGCAAGTTTGACGCCTTTATGCGTTATCTAGAAACGGATTAAGCCCAGTAAATAACAATTTATGCGCATAGCTTTATTTGGAAAACCATTCAAGCAAAAACACAATGATGCGGTTCAGCATCTTGTAGATCGTATTCAAGGTCTAGATTCTGAGGCTCTTGTTTACCTAGAGTTTATGGATTTGCTAAAGAAATCAACAGAAGTGCCTTCGACGTTTAAAACATTTTCTTGTGCTGAAGATATAGAAGGTTATGATATTTTATTTTCAGTTGGTGGAGATGGGACATTTCTGGAGTCATGTACTTTAGCTTCGGAAAATGGTATTCCTATTATGGGCATCAATACCGGTACATTGGGATTTCTTTCTAATGTGGGTACCGACTCTATCGATGATGCGATTGATGCAATAATTTCAGGAAAAACTTGGATAGACGAACGTTCTCTTTTAAAAGTTGAATCTGAAGGAGTAGATCTTGGTAAATTCCCTTATGCTTTAAACGAAGTGGCAATTCATAAACGAGATACAGCAAGCATGGTCGTTGTTGAAGTTCATCGTGAGGATAGATTTGTAAATACTTACTGGGCTGACGGCCTAATCGTATCAACGGCAACAGGCTCTACAGCATATAGCCTAAGTGCAGGTGGCCCTATAATTTCCCCAAGTTCTCAGGTCGTTGTAATTAGCCCTATAGCACCACATAATCTTACAAATCGTCCTTTGATTGTTCCTATAGAAGGTGAGATTACTCTTTCACCTGATGGGCGTGACGCAAGTTTTTTACTGTCACTAGATAGCCGATCTTTTCGAATTGAAACAAGATCTATAGTCAAAGTAAATCCAGCTCCGTTTAAAGCTAAATTTTTAAACCTAGAGCATCAAAATTTCTTTAATATTATTCGATCTAAGATGCATTGGGGAATTGATCTGCGCGAACGATGAAAGGCAAAATATATTTACTATTATTTGGGCTAATTGCAGCAATAAATTCGGAATCCACAGCCCAAACTTTTCAAAGTTCGAGCGCAGAAATTGGTTACCAAATAGGGACTTCATATTATCTAGGAGATCTCAACCCCAACAGTCCGCTTAGCGGAAGACAGCACGTTACACAGGGGGGGTACTATAGGCATAATTTTAATTCAAGAGTGGGACTGAGACTTCAGCTTTTACAGGGAGTAGTAGAGGCTTGGGATGAAGACAGTCAGAGTTCTTGGGCTCAGAATAGAAACTTGCATTTTAGAAATAAAATTGTTGAATTTTCGATTTCTGGAGAGATCAATTATATAGATCATGTTATGGGTAATCCTGATGATAGGCTTACTGGATATTTGACTGCGGGATTAGCGTATTTTTCACATGATCCAGAGGCAAAGGATAGTTTTGGTAATTGGCATCCTTTGCAGCCACTAGGAACTGAAGGGCAAGGTTGGGTTTTTGACACGAATCCTTATAAACTAGGTGGTTTAGCTATACCTGTTGGTATGGGTTTTAAAATTAATTTAGGTCCAGCGTTAGCTTTTCAATTTGAGTGGGGAATTAGAAAGACTTGGACTGATTATTTAGACGATGTCAGTACATCCTATGTTAACCCTGTTGAAATCAGGCAAGCTCGTGGTGATTTAGCCTTTGAAATGGCTGATAGAATACTCGTTTTACCAGATGGAGCTTCTTCTTCAGAGGGCTTGCAAAGAGGTGATCCAGGTCTTGATGATAAATACGGTTATTTCCTTGCTTCAATTGCCCTAAGAGTCAGCAAGAAACCTACTTCATGCTGGAATCAATGAGTAACTACAAAATGAATTCCGAGGAGAAGCAGATTAGACAAGATCTGTTGAGCTCTTTTAATCTTGATCCCCAATGTATCCCACAACATATCGCCATAATTATGGACGGTAACGGTCGTTGGGCAGAAAACAGGGGTGAGAATAGAATCTTCGGGCATTTAAACGGTGTCGAATCTGTTCGCTCTGTTGTCGAGACAGCTGTGCAATCAGGGGTTAGATATTTGACTCTTTATGCATTTAGTACAGAAAACTGGAACCGACCTAAGGATGAAGTCGAGGCGCTTATGGATCTTCTTGTAACGACTCTTGTTCAGGAGATGGACGATTTGAATAAAAAAGGAGTAAGATTGAATACGATAGGCGACTTGTCCGCTTTACCGGACAACTGCAATAATCAATTGAAAAGCGCCTGTTCTAAGGAGGTAGGTGAAGTCCGTTTGGACTTAATTCTGGCACTTAACTACAGTGCTAAATGGGAAATTATTCAGGCTGTAAAAGGGGTTGTTAGAAATAATTTGAAAATAGAAGAAATTAATACTGATACTTTTGAAAGCTTTTTACAAACGAAAGGTATTCCCGATCCTGAACTTATGATCAGAACCTCCGGTGAGCATAGGATAAGTAATTTTATGTTATGGCAGTTAGCGTATGCGGAATTCCACTTTACATCCGTACTTTGGCCTGATTTTCGCAAGGAGCATTTCCTCACGGCTATTCAAGATTTTCAAAACCGAGAACGTCGCTTTGGCGGACTTCTTCAAACGAACGATAAATGAGAGCATTTTTGATTGTGGCAGCCTTTTTGCTATCATCTTTTCTTTCTTTCACCTCTGCGCAAAACTCTCTAACTGAGGTTCTTGACCTTAGTATGTCTCAAGAATACCGCATTGGAGGCATTACGGTTATGGGAGCAGAGTTCACCGATGTCCAGGCAATTAAACTGTTTAGCGCTTTGCAAATTGGAGCAACGATAACCATTCCTGGAGAAAAAATTGGTGAAGCAATTACTAACCTTTGGAATCAGGATTTATTCGAGGATATAAGTATAGAAGCGGCCGAACTTCGAGAAAGAGATGTTTATCTTGTTATCCGTGTTAAAGAACTCCCCCGACTAACTCGATACAGTATAGCTGGGGTAAATAGATCTGAGCAGGAAACTATAAGAGGAAAAATAGACCTCATGACTGGCCGAATAGTTAACGAAAACGTTATCGCCACAGCAGTAAAGCGGATTAACGATCACTATCGCGATAAGGGGTTTTTAGATATTGATGTTGATATTGTCCAAGAGGTAGATTCATCATTTGCTAACGGAACAATTATCAGAGTCAATGTAGACAAAGGCAAAAAAGTAAAAGTCGACTTAATTTTAATTAACGGCATCACAGCTTTTGATGCTAAGAAGGTTAAACGTAAAATGAAATCTACTAAGGAAAAAACTTGGTGGAGATTTTACAAACCCTCAAAATACTTAGCCGATGAGTTTAAGTCTGATCAACAGGCGATTATTGCTATGTATAATAATGAGGGATACAGAAATGCTCGTATTATAAGTGATTCATTATACAGAACAGAGGAAGGTCTTGTGGGTTTAATAGTTGAGCTTGAAGAAGGAACACCATTCCGTTTTGGAAACATTACGTTTACGGGCAATACAATGTATCGTACCACTCAACTTGACTCTATTCTCGGAATTAACAAAGGAGATGTTTACTCACTCGCTCATCTTGAGACGCGTGTATTTATGGATCCTAAAGGGATGGATCTTAGCTCTCTTTACCAGGATGATGGATATCTCACCTTCCGTGCAATGCCTATAGAGAAACGTGTGGAAAGCGACACGATCGACATAGAAATCCGCATGATGGAAGGTATGCAGTTCCGCATTGGTAAAATCCTTGTAGAAGGGAATTCTAAGACAAACGACCATGTTATATACCGTGAAATTCGCACTCGTCCAGGTGATCTTTTCAGTAGAACAGATATAATCAGGACTCAGCGTGAGCTTTCTCAACTGAATTATTTCAATCCTGAGGCTTTCGGAATCAATCCCATCCAACATCCTGAGGACGGAACTGTAGATATAGAGTATCACGTAGAAGAAAAACCTTCTGACCAAATCGAGCTTAGTGGTGGTTGGGGCGGCGGTCGTGTAGTAGGATCCCTTGGACTTAGCTTCACTAATTTTTCAGCGAAGAACATATTCAAGAAAGGTGCTTGGCGTCCTATACCAACTGGAGATGGTCAGCGCTTAAGCATACGTGCACAGTCTAATGGTCTCTACTATCAGAGCTACAACTTGAGCTTTACCGAGCCTTGGTTAGGAGGTAAGAAACCCAATTCGTTGAGTGTATCAGTTTGGAAATCTGTACAGTCTAATGGTCAACCTAAGTATATAGACGATGAGCTGAATGTGCTACGCAATTCCCTTGAAGTTATTGGTGCTCAAATCGGTTTAGGCCAAAGATGGAAGAAGCCAGATGATTGGTTCCAAATGCGCGCCTCTTTATCGTACCAGAACTTCAATCTCAATAACTACGGTTCCTTTTTCAGTTTCTCTAACGGGCGTTCAAATAATCTCGCTGCTCAATTCACTCTCGGGCGTAACTCTATTAGCGATCCTATCTATCCGACTTGGGGCTCCAATGTTGAGGTGAGTGTCAAAGCTACTCTGCCATACAGTGCATTCCGCCCTGACGATTACTACGAAGGTCTTTCTATCGAAGAACAATACAAGTGGGTAGAATACCATAAATGGAAGTTCAAAGCGGAATGGTACACCCCTTTATCAAGAAGTGGTGGTGAAAACCCTCGAACTCTCGTTCTAAAAATGGCTGCAGGTGTAGGTATTGTAAGCCAATACGATCGAGGAGTACCACTATCTCCATTCGAGCGCTTCTACATGGGCGGAGTATACCTTAGCGGTTATACACTTGATGGACGAGAAATCATCAACCTCCGTGGATATGACGAACTTTCGCTAACATCTCCGAATCCTCAAACGGGCGCCCCAGTAGCCGCTAAGTATACCGCGGAACTTCGCTACCCAATATCAACGAACCCGAGTGCCACGATTTACACCCTTGCCTTCCTAGAGGGTGGATCGACCTGGGAAGATGCTCGAGCTTTCAACCCATTCCAAGTATACAGATCAGCTGGTGTAGGCCTCAAAATATTTCTACCCATGTTCGGACTACTCGGGCTTGATTACGGTTGGAGATTGGATGACGTAGAGGAAATACCTGGGATGTCACGAGGTCAATTCCACTTTAGTATGGGGATGAATATGGGAGAACTCTAGTACATATAACAATGATTAGTATAATTCTACGTTAATAGCCAAGCGAGACAGCGTTACGTTCATTAACTTCGCAAAGAATAAATTCAAGATGTCACGAATTTCCCATAATTATAAAATCACTCTCGCAGCTTTCGCGATTGCATTGTTCTCTTTCGCTCCTAAAAGCGCATCAGCTCAGAAGTTTGCCTACATAGATTCTGATTATGTTTTACTTCACATGCCTGATTACGCTTCTGCCCAGCAAGAGCTTAATTCTTACGCAATTGAGTGGCAAGCGGAAATAGAAACTAAGCTAGATGCTGCCGATAGACTTGAAGTAGCTTATCGCGCCGAAAGAGTTCTTCTCACAAAGGAAATGCGACAAAAGCGTGAGCAGGAGATCATCAAAAAAAGAGCTGAAGCAAAAGAAATGCAGAAGCAGAAATTTGGTGTGGATGGAGAGCTTTTTGAAAAGCGTCAAGAACTTATCGAGCCGGTCCAACAACTAATTTTCGAAGAATTAAAAGATATTGCTGGGGGTTCAGGTTACATGGTAATATTCGACAAGAGTAATCAAAGCAATATGCTGTATACCAATCCCAAGTACGACATCTCAGATCGTCTCATCAAAAAGCTAGGCTATGTTCCTGGAGAGACTATAGAAGTTGAGAAGGAAGAAGGAGACGGTGGAGCAGTTGGCAAGGCGCGTGATGCGGTTAATGGGGCACGCGACTCTGTTCGCGATGCAGGCAGATCAACTATGGACAGAGCCCGCGGTGGGACTGCTGGTGGGTCTAAAGGTGAAAAACAATAATTTAGCAATTAATCAATTTAGCAATCAATCTATTTTTATGAAACAGTTTATACTTCTTTGTGGCCTTATAGGCTTCATATCATTTGGAGCTTTAGCCCAAAAGTTTGGTCATATTGATGCCCAGAATTTACTTCTTAACCTTCCAGAGCGTGCTGAAGCACAAGCTTCTATAGAGTCGACAGCCATGGAATTTGAGCAGGAGATGACTCGTATGCAAGAGGACCTACAAAATAAGTATGGAGAATATCAAGCGAAAGCCGAAACGTGGCCAGCAGCAATACGCGAGTCAAAGGAACGTGAGATACAAGGTCTAGACCAAGGTCTTCAAGAGTTTGGTGCTACTGTTCAAGCTGAGCTAGCTGGCTTAGAAGAATCACTACTTTCTCCTATGATAGCACGCGTACGCGCAGCAATCGAAGCAGTGGGGTCTGAACATGGATTTACCTACATTTTCGACGCTAGTATGGGAGCAACTCTATATAATGGAGGAGAGGATGTAACAGACTTAGTGCGCACTAAGCTCGGCATGTGATAGAACGACGACCCATAGGAATTTTCGATTCAGGCATTGGTGGCCTAACAGTTGCCCGCGCTATTTACGACCTACTTCCTAATGAGTCTCTTCTGTACTTTGGAGATACTGCCCATTTACCATATGGAGAAAAGTCTCCAGAGTTAATAAGGCGCTACTCTTCACGTATTACGCAACATTTAGTTGAGAGTGGATGCAAGGCAATTGTTGTTGCATGCAATTCAGCTTCAAGTAACGCTATTGGAGCTATAGTTAAGGCTGCAGGTCCAAATGTGCCCGTAATAGATATGGTTACACCTGTTATAAGGTCAATATCAGCTGAAGATGGTTGTCAAAGTGTGGGGCTAATTGGCACAAGAGCTACTATTGCATCTGGACTTTATGGCGAAACGATGAATCAGCTAAATGCAAACTCCACTTTAGTTTCACGAGCTACTCCACTTCTTGCCTCTGCAATTGAAGAGGGATTCTTTAACGACAGCATTCCAGGGGCAGTTTTAGAGGCATACTTTGCTGACGACAGCTTCAATAACATCGATTCTATGATCTTAGGTTGCACTCACTATCCTTTAGTCAGGGAAAATGTTCAAGCTCTATTACCGAAGGGAGTTAAAGTAATAGATTCTCCTAAGATTATAGCCCAAGAGTTAAAACGAGTGCTCACAGAAAATTCTCGCCCCTATACTCCAGAGCATAAGTTCCAAGTATCTGATCTAACTGAGAACTTTATATTTAGCGCCCACTATTTCTTTGGGTCCGATATAAATTTAGAGGAGGTGAGTTTCAGTTAAGACAAACTTAGTCAAACCTCACTTCCACGGAACCAGTCAGCATATTCAACGTATCTATCGGCGGTAGCGCTTAGTTGATCTGCCAAATCAGATCGAACTTCTCCTCTTTGTTTTGCTGGGACCCCTGCGTAAAGCATGCCGGGTGGAATTTGGGTTCCATCTAAAACGACAGCACCAGCGGCTACGACAGATCCAGCTCCAACCACTACGTTATCCATTATAACTGAACTCATTCCAATTAGAGCTCCCTCACAGATGTGAGCCCCGTGGACTATGGCGTTGTGACCTATACTAACTCTGTCTTCTAAAACGGTTAACGATTTACCAAAAGTTGCATGAATCACGGCACCATCTTGGATATTTACCCTACGACCTACAGTAATTGATGCTACGTCTCCTCTGACGACTGCTCCGAACCAAACAGTAGTCTCTTCCCCCAGAGTAACTTCACCTACAACAGTACAATTAGGAGCAAGCCATACTGAGTCTGAGATCTGAGGAGATTTCCCTCTTGCGGGAAGAATAACGGGATTTTGTTTTTGCATATGCAAATTTAACTCACCATGGGTTCATCCAAGATCGTCTGTCAAATAACCTACTGGCCCCAGCTTCTGCGATATGCTCAACTTCTATCACCTGGCTATCATCAATTAGCGCAGCCGTCATGGCTACGTCGTGGACGTGGTAAATTCCTCGATGAGACAGTTTAAGTACGCTTCTACAAGAGTTGAGTAATTCTGCGGCTTCTTCTGTCAAAGGAGGTCCGCTAACAATTTTTTTTTCACCGGGATTATTATCTATCCACTTTTTTACTCGAGCTACCACGCTTTTTGCCTCTGTCCATGAAACGGTCTTAGTACCATTTTCTATTTTATCGTTAATTTCATGACCAAGTTCTAAGTGTATTGCTATTCTATCTGATATAGGTCCTGATATTTTTCGACGATATCTTCTAATTTCGCTAGGTTGACAATCGCAAGAAGCGTTGTCACCGTTTCCCCTTCCACATGGGCAAGGATTCATTGCCGCTATTAATAAGGCTGATGCAGGTAGTGTTGTCGACCCTGCGGCTCTTGCTAATGAAATAATTCCTGATTCTAATGGCGCTCGACATGATTCGAGAGTTCCTCGACTAAATTCCGCAAATTCATCTAAAAACAGGATTCCATTATGTGCAAGACTCCAAGCGCCTGGGATTGCTCCTCTACCCTTCAAATTGCTCCAAGATCCAATCAGACCATTCATGTTTGTAGAGGAATGAGGAGATAACCACGGAGGTCTATTTCTGCTACTCTTTAAGAACAATCCAGCAGCAGAATGAATTGATTTACACTGAGAAAACTCTTTGTCTGAAAGATCGGGAAGTAGCGCATGAATACATTTTGCTAAAACAGTTTTACCGGTTCCTGGTGGCCCTTGCATAATAACATCATGACTTCCAGCTGCGGCTATGACAGCCATTCTTTTTGCTGTTTGTTCGCCGTCAATATTATCGAATGTTATTGCTTCTAAGGAAGGAGATACTTTGCTAATGGATTTAAAAGGATTTTCGATTAAATGAGGTGTTATATTTTTATTAGGGGACTTTAAATACGCGATCACTTCACTTAGGTGATTGAAAGGTTGGAGTGGAAGTGGTGAATCCGAACTGTCAAATTTAGATGGGGCAAGTAGGGTTTTGATATTTTGCACGTCGGAAAGCTCAGATGAAAACGTTTCACAATTACCGAAAATCGAAGTTGCCCATGGCCTAAGCGTACCATCTAGCCCCATCTCCCCAGCAGCAGCTATATGCTTAAGCGAAGAAGAAGGTATAATGCCAGAAGAGGCAAGAACAGCTAATGCTATAGGTAAGTCAAAAGCTGTTGAGGTCCTTGAGAGGTCTGCCGGGGCAAGGTTTACTGTAATCGCCTTACCTGGCCAACGATGGCCACACGCCATAAGCGCTGACCTTATCCTTGTAGCGGCAGCTCTAGCGGCTTGATTACTTATGCCAGAAATACGGAATAAAATCCCTCTTTCTAACCTTAATTCTACACGCACAAAGGAAGGGGAGCCGGGGGAGCCGGCAAACCCGAAAGTCGAGACTATCATAGCGATGGACTTAAGAGAACGAGATGAACGATCTCTCTATGGAGTCGATCATAGCGTGGATGCATTTGATGTGCATCTCTTGAACACGGTCAGAATATCCATCCCACGGGATTCGGATTTCATAATCGCTTAACGATGATAGTTCACCTCCGTCACCTCCAGTTAGGCCTAGAACTTTCATGCCTTTAGATTTAGCTGCACGAGCAGCTTCGAGAACGTTAGAACTATTGCCACTTGTAGAGATAGCGAGCAAAACATCCCCTTGGCGGCCTATAGCTTCTACCCCACGGGAGAATATCTTATCGAAACCGTAGTCGTTAGCTACACATGTAATGTGTGCCGGACTACTTAAAGCAATAGCGGCATAGGCAGGCCTATCTTCTCTAAATTTTCCAGAAAGTTCTTCTGCGAAATGCATAGCATCGCTCATAGAGCCGCCATTTCCGCAACTAAGTATTTTTCCACCTGATTGTAGGCACGAACTGAGGGCTTTGGATGCAGAATCTACGGAAGAAATAAAGGCCTCGTCTTCTATCAAATTTGATAAAAGTGAAAGCGCTTCTCTGAAATGAGTTCTTGCTCCAGACATGTCCTCTAAGGTATGGGGTAAAAGTGGTACGTTCAACATTCGACAAATGTGCTACAATATCTATCGATTATTTTTCAATAATTTGTGAGCGTGGCTCAGAATTTTGTGAGCGCGTCGTTGAGGTATTCTAGGAAAACTTCAGCATCAGGATTGTAGCCTGCAGAGCCGCCTATTTGATCACCTTCGTGATTAATTAAAACGTAGTAAGG
Organism: Flavobacteriales bacterium; assembly: GCA_015660615.1. Taxonomy (GTDB): domain Bacteria; phylum Bacteroidota; class Bacteroidia; order Flavobacteriales_D; family Sanyastnellaceae; genus UBA974. Next base: position 1,310 of record DQKQ01000092.1, on the reverse strand, counting down.
CTGCGCATTACGGTTGAATTGTGATGCCTGTAAATACGACCACTTCTTCCCTATGGTGCGAATGTGAAATTCCTTTCCACCATACTTCTCTATTCGCCACTGGCTCTCCGGAATTTTCGTTCTGTCGTCAACGTATAGAGACACCAGTATCACATCTTCGTTCAAGATTTTAGCGACTCTTTCATCAGGCCAAACCTGCTCCTCCATCTTTCTGCAATTCACACAAGCCCACCCTGTGAAATCGATAAGAAGTGGCTTGCCAGCTACGATAGCGGCAGCCATAGCTTCGTCGTAATCTGTATAGTGAGCATCAACATAACCTTCGTCGTGAGCATAGAGACTATAAAATACCGGAGGTGGAAATCCAGCGATAAGATTTACAGGGCCTCCCCATAAACCGGGAACCATGTAACCACTAAAGAGTAGAAATATCATTCCTAGCACTTTACGAGTTGTTCCTATTTTCGCCCCCTTACTATCGTGAGGGAAACGAATAAATCCGAAGAGGTAAACTGTAAGCACGAGAGAGACGATGATCCAAATTCCGATGAAAATCTCTCTCGGAAGAATGCCCAACTGAAGAACTAGATCCGCATTGCTCAAGAACTTGAACGCAAACCCTATCTCGATAAGACCTAAAACAACCTTCACAGTGTTAAGCCATCCACCCGCTGTAGGTAGAGAGTTAAGGTAACCAGGAAAAGCACTGAAGAACATAAATGGTAGTGCGAGAGCTATAGAAAACCCAAGCATAACAGCTGTCGGAGCAGCGTATGATCCAGTGGCTGCTCCTGCAAGAGCACCTCCAATAAGTGGGCCCGTGCACGAGAAAGAAACTATAGCTAAGGTTGCCGCCATAAAGAAAATTCCTATTAAACCTCCTTTGTCAGACGCTGCATCAGCTTTGTTAGCCCAACTTTGAGGCAATTCAATCTCAAAGAATCCAAGGAAACTCACTCCGAATATAATTAATAGCAGGAATAATCCCACGTTGAAGTAGGGATCAGTAGAAATCACGTTCATGACATCAACTCCGAAAATAGCTGTCAGAGATAGACCTAAAGCGGTATAGATAAATATGATGAAGAATCCATAGATTATGGCATTTTTGATACCGGCTGCTCTTGTCTTACTTGTTTTTGTAAAAAAACTTACAGTCATAGGAATGAGTGGAAATACGCAAGGCGTGAAAAGAGCTGCGAGTCCCAAACCGAATCCCATTAGAAAAATCAAAAATAATCCTTCGTCTTCTTTTTCGTCTGAGCTGGAGTCTGAGTCGCCTTCTTTACATATGTGTTTTGAAGGAGGGC
>DQKQ01000247.1 GCA_015660615.1 Flavobacteriales bacterium | reverse complement strand
CTCCCAATACAACGGCATTAACGACTTGTCTCACCTCCTTGAACCCTCGCACGTAGCTATCACACCCGATAACCGAGCCTTTGTGAATTGCCAAGTAAACAACACGTTGGTGGAAGTAAATTTAGACAATGTGACTTCAGATGTTGACGTGATTCAAGGAGCATACGGCTTCGGGTACCGAGATATGAGTACTACTGGCAACGGGTTTGACGGAAAGGATGACGGAAACGCCTTGGTCGAGCAGCCGACGGAAACGATCTATGGTTGGTATCAGCCTGGGGACATGGAAATCGTCGTTAGTGGATTAAAGACAATCCTATTGACTGCCAACGAAGGTCTGCCGTCCAAGAACGGCGGAGGTGGAGAAGACGTGACAAATTGCATTAGTTGCGATTACATCGATTTGGAAATTGACACGAGGTACGGCTCTGGCTACTCCGGAACCGACTCGGATGCTTCTTATGTCTTTGGTTCTCGTTCTTTTTCTCTATGGAACATCACAGATGGAATTTCCCACCCCACTCTTATTTACGACAGTGGATCGCTGATTGAAGATAAATTGGCCGAGCTGATGCCCGATTACGCGAATTCGTTGAAAAGCACATACTTTTCTGGTGATCAAGCGTCTATTTCTCGCGGGCCAGAGCCGGCGGGAATTGCTCTTGGTACGCTGAATGACAAGGACATTCTTATTGTGTCGCTGGAGGAAATGGGTGGTTCTATGATTTTCGATTTACTCAATTTGGATGACATTACTACTTTCTCTGCCACTTATCAGGCGTATGCCACTAACAGAGACTTCCAAAATGATCTCATGGATCCATGTGCCTTTAATCATTTGGGAGCAAAAGACGTGTTGTTCTTGAATTCTACCATCACTGGAAATACTTCGGTTACAGGAGTCCATGAAGGATACGAGTCCGTACTGGTCTCCAACGACGAAACTGGTTCACTCACGCTCTTCAGTTTAGACTCCGACTTTAAACTCCCAGGGTGCACAGACTCTTGTGCATGCAATTACAACGAAAATGCGACGGTGAACGATGGGTCTTGTGATTTTACATCTTGTGTTTCTGAGGGTTGTACCTACATCGATGCGGATAATTACGATCAAGATGCTGATCTAGATGATGGCACGTGTACTTTCACCCTTACCAATGCTTGTCCATCGGATCTAAATGGAGATGGGGCTGTTTCTACGGGAGACTTACTTATATTCTTATCGGCCTTCGGGACTATCTGCCCGTGATTGAAGTACGAGTATAAATCTCTATCTCATAGACTAAACGGATTTAACTTTCTGTTTTTCTTAGTGTATAAGTATGTGAAAAAAATGGTGTAATTATGGCATAATAAAAAGTCTAATTTGAATCATAAACAAGCTTACGACTACTCAATTGCATCTGCAATAACATCCCATAGTGTAATATTTTGTTTTTCAACTCCAAATTTTATAATCCCAGTATCCGTATTGTCACCTAATAATTGAATTGTACGCAACTCTTTATTTTAATTAACGTCATATATCTAAGCTTGAACTATCAAGACCAGATATTTAATTTAATTTCACCTATTTACATAGTTCTATGAATATTAAAGCGACTTTATTATGCCTAACATTCATGGTGTCGATTGTTTCGATGTCTGTAATGGCTCAGCATTCTTGTGCTCATAAAGAGCAAAGAGAGAAAATGCAAAAGGAACATCCCGAGTTAATTCCAGCACAAGAAGCTCGAAGACAGTTTTTAGAAAACTTTACGCAAAATTTCTCTACCAATCAATCTGCTCAAAGTTTTGTAAATCTTCTTATTCCAGTTGTATTTCATGTTGTTCATGACAATGGAGTAGAGAATATCTCCGATGCTCAAATTCACGAATCTATCGTTCAGTTAAATGAAGATTATGCAGCTTTAAATCCCGAATTAGTTGATGTTCATCCTAATTTTACTGATTTAGTAGCGAATGTAGGCTTTGAGTTCCGTTTAGCAGAACTCGACCCAAATGGAGAACCAACTACAGGGATTAATAGAATTCAGTCAGAATTAACTTATAACGGGAGTGATATAGCTCTCAAACAAATGATTCAATGGGATCCTACTATGTATTTAAATATATGGGTTGTGTATTCTTCTAATGGTAGTAATGGTTCCGCATTCGCATACTATCCTGCCGATGTGGAAGGTTCTGGATCTATTTACGATGGTGTAGTAAGTTCCTATTGGGCAGTAGGACGAACAGAAACAGCTATTTGGACACACTATAAAATTTTAACTCACGAAGTAGGGCATTGGGCAAATCTTAAACACACTTGGGGTGATGAGTCTTATAATCAATCTTTATCTGGTTGTTCGTATGACGATGCTGTTGAGGATACGCCCAATACGATTGGGAATACGGGTTGCGATTTGGAAGCTGTTTCCTGTGAAACTCATGATAATGTGCAGAATTATATGGACTATTCCAATTGTTCCAACATGTTTACAGAGGGGCAAAAGACAAGAATGGTTGCTGCGCTGAACTCTCCTGTTGGTGGTAGAAATAATCTTTGGACTGAATCCAATCACAGTCTGGTATTTATACAAGAAGATTTCTTACCACGAATAGTATATAATAGTCAGTCTTTTAGCGAGTCTTATGCAAATAACGGATCTATAGATAGTTATATAGAGATAGAACTTATCGATTTAGCTTTTGCATCAGCAGGAGCACTTGTTGAGGGAGTAGATTTCACAACGAATAACCTCCCTGCAGGAACGAGTATTTATGTGGCAGTATCTGATGCTACCCATGCTCAAATTCAAATGACTGGTCTGGTTTCAAATCATGCTGAAGTCGATGGTATTAATAATATAGAGTTACACTTTACAGTGAACCCTTTTGAGGGAGTTACATACGATGAGATTTACAATCCATCAAAAACCAATATAGGATTAACCTTTATGGATCCTTATGAGATTGTGTTTGTGGATTTGGTAGATGATGCTCACAATTTCTTCGAAGGACAACGGTGGAAGTGGTTTAGTATGGGCTCTGGTGGTGCTGACTGGGGTCTGTTTCATTACGATCTAATCAATATTAAATTAGAAACTTACGGGAATGGAGCTATTTGTAATTTGGGTACATCTAATATTACTCCTCTTACTTTAGGAGTAGATGTGGGACCCTCTAGTGAAATAACTAACCCCGGAGAATGGTATCCGAGTCAATTGGATTTATCTAATCCTAGTTATACTGAATGGAACGGACAAACGGCCTATGCCGGAGTTCAATTTCAGAAGAATGGAAACAACCACTATGGTTGGATTCGACTGCGCGTTAGCGAGGATGGGGAGCATTATTATGCCTTAGATATGGCTTATAACGAAGCTCCGGAAATGTCGATTTTAACAGGACAGGTTCAGGAGCCAGTGATTGCATATTCGCAAACTGTTTTTCACGAAGCTGTAGCCAATGATGGAAGTATAGAGTCTGAACGAATTATTGAGATTTTTGGAACTACCTGGGCCGATTTCGGACTTATAAATGAGGGACAAGGGTTTAGTGTAGCAGGTTTACCTTCTGGATTGATGGCTCAATTGGAGCGACTTTCGGATACGCAAGTGAGACTTTCTTTTTCAGGTAATGCCACAGCTCACAGTAATAATGACGATAATTATTACTTGGATTTATCATTTGATGGATTATTAATTAATGATGTTGCAGCTGGAATGTCTTTGACTCAGTCTTTATCTATTGATTTCGCAAATAATTATGCAATCGAATACGTAAATATTAGCGCTTCTGAAAATATTAGCATAGCGAATCCCGGGAACGAATGGAAGTGGTTTACACTTGGGGTTGGCGATGCAGACTATGGTTTGTGGTATGTAAACGAATATTTCCGTTTAGAAACTTATT
>DQKQ01000020.1 GCA_015660615.1 Flavobacteriales bacterium | reverse complement strand
TTACTAGACAAGGCGTTCTGGGGCGTACAGAAAGCACAAGAAAAAGAAAGATCTAATAACAGCTGTAAAAATAAAGAAGCATCTTTCCCAGCAGTAACGGCATCTTCTATAGTAGTTCCCAGATTTGCCCAATACATAGTACCATTCATATAATCAGAAAAGTTTTTCCCAAAATCTGTGGCATCAACTTCTGTATCTGATCCAAGAAATTCCGTCACATCAAAACTATAATTTTTTACAAAAGAAGTCCACGATGGCCCAACTTTAGCATACACTTTAAACGTATAAGCTACTTTTAATAGAGCCACTTCGGCAGCTGCAGCCGCCAAAGCAGATTCATATTGAGTCATGGCTATCTCGTAATTATCGGGGTCAGCATCTGCGGCCGAGTTCATAGATGCCACCACAGAATCAAGCTGCATATTTCTCTTCAAGACTCTTTCGTTAAACAGCTTAGTGTTTTTATCTTCTGAATCGAGAAAATCTCCTTGAGAAACTGCTTGAAAATCTAAAACTGCCAGCTGTTCCGGACGTTCAATGCAAAGCTTTTTGCTTTTGAGCATTATGTTATCGGGTGGATTAGCATCTATGATAATCTTCTGTCCAATAATATCGGCATCAAACTGTGAAATGTGGTGGGGGGTATGGACTGTAGAAATTCCTCCCGTAGTTGTATTTATTGCTGTCGATATGGTCCCAGTCTGTGGTGGAACACCTTTCAACGCATCAGATGAATCAGCTGACATTATTTTAATCCTTTCCCTAGAACTTCCATAAGGTGTATTTCATTATCGTGAAAAATAGATGTTGTACCGACAAGGTGGTTCGCACCATCAGCAAAAACTTCAAAAAGCCGATATACTACAGTACCTAAAGCACCAGCCATCGTAAGTTCTGGAATTTCATATAGGTCATCGCCAGTCCAGCTAGCCCAATTAACTGGAGCTGTTATTCCTCCATACACGGCAACAACTAAAAAATATATTGGAAAATGTCCCATTGCTCCAGGTGGAATTCGCCAAGAAAGAAAATTACTTTTTCTAAGTTCATCATAAGAAGCATGAAAACTGATAACGGCTCCACCACCGGATGGACTGGCTGTGATCGAGCGCACTTTAGAAACCCCTGTATAAGAATCGCGTAAAATCTTTAAGATCTCAGTCTCCGGCTCCAGGAAAAGAGGTAAGGTTGCCGTTCTTTGGCATTTAGGATTTTTAAATTTCGCATAATCATAATAATAAGGCGTTGCTCTGCCTCCATTGGTTTCTGGAGTGAGTGTTAGAGATGAATTTTGAGTCATGATACAGCCCATAGTGCAAGCATAAAGCCGAAGTATATAAGATCGGTTGGGCGTTGTATCTAAAGATAGGCTTATTGTCGACGAGCTATTTATTCCTATCGTTCCGCACTCTTCCATTGTTCCAGTGTCTGTATTTACGCGCAAAACTGCAAACCAAACTAAGAGAGTAGCAGCAGCAGTAGCCGAACCAATGGTGGTTGCATAATCAGCGGGCAAAGAATTCATACTCATAAGAGCATAAGTTATAGCTGACGTGCTCGGCGCTATTTCTACTGAAGTTGTTATAATGTCTTGCCCTTCTCCCTTTACCAAGGTAAAGCTCCAATTAACAGCTGCTCCATAACTTGTGAAAGGATGAATGGTAAAATTAGTATTTATAGTATCTTTTACGCAACCATTTCGACATAAATCTACCACTATTTCATAATTTCCAACTGCAAAATTGCTTTTTAATAATAAAGCAGTGCCAGAAGGCTCAGCTGTACCGTATGCATCTAGGGGTGGGTCTATTTTAAAACATACCATTCCCTCTCTACGAAGTCCAGGAGATCTTTGTGCAGCGGTGGCAAGGGATTGAATTGGGTGCACATACCAGTATAGACTATCAGCCCACACTGGCCTGGATGCAACACGACACTGCACATTAGATTCACCAACAATTGCAAATACAGCAGGGTTGTCAAATAGTGGTTTTATCATATTAGCCACTCCGGGCACCGTGGCTGAAATCGGAATGGAAGGATTCAGGTCTTGGCTAGATAACGCATTAGCTTCATTAATTATGGCCAATTTTTGATATCCCTGATAGAACCTGCTTGGAAAAGAAGACGCTTGAGTGACTGTCTGTGTTTTAAAACTTCTCGCCTCTATTGTTCCTGTCCACGAGCTACCAGCTTCCATTTTATAAGAAGCATTGTTCCAACCCATTAGACTTAAATTGCACTCTATTCCTATATCGTTGGGATTATTAATAGTGACTTCATCATATACGTCATCTACATTATTTACTGCAATAGAAGCTGGCTTTAACCCTGCACCAGATCGAGCCATTAATAAGGGTAAGTCAAGAGGCATCACAATGGGTAAATATTTGACGACACCTACACCGGATTTACTGTTAAACTTAATTTTAAGTTTGCAACCATTTCTCACTAGAAAGCCCACTAACACCGCTCTTCCTGTGATGCCAGTTGGATCACTTTCATTCTTCTCGAATGGAATTTCACAAGTGAGCTTTATTGGTCGAAAATCAGTAGAACGCTGGATAATTCCCGGCAATTGTTCTGTTGCGCTCATGTTAATGTGGCAGAATTTAGACCATAAATACCAAAAGCAGTCTGGCATATTTGGGTCATCTACAATAATTTTTCCTAAATTAGAGCTGGTGCTATCGCCCGAAAATAATTCGTTAGTAAAAGGGCGCGGAAAAACCACGTCACCAATTAATGAAGATGGAAAAGATAGCATCCCGCTTAATTCTCTAAAGTATTCCATATCTGTTCTAGCGCCAGGAGTTGGAGTAGCGGTAAAAATTATGCTGGGTTCAGATTCCTCACTTCGATAAATAGCATTAAATTCTCTTTGGATGGAGCTATAATCAGCAACAGCTACCGATCTAGGGCCCTGCCCAAAATCTCTCACTTCTATTGAACTTTTTACTGTTCCCATGCTAGAAATATCTTGATCAGACAAAAAATTTGTTATAGATACTTTATCGTAAAAATAAGCGTCATACTGTTCTTCATTTTCAGCTGCAGTTTTTGCTAGCGTGTTTTCAAAATAACTGTGAATAGACCATTCCATATCCTCTACATCACCGGTAAAATAAGAATAAGATTGGAATGTTGGCTTACGAGTAATGAACACTTCTAAAGATTCTACTCCAGCGGCGATGAGCTCAACAACT
>DQKQ01000170.1 GCA_015660615.1 Flavobacteriales bacterium | reverse complement strand
GCTAACGCCTCAGCATTTGCTAGTTGATCGTTTGCAGGTGGCTCCTGACATGACCCATCATCAATAGAAGCACTGATGTTGTAGTTAAGAGCAGAAGGACTAGTACATCCAGAGAAATCGCACGCACCAGTTAAAGTAAAGTCAAGTGGCCAAGTAGAATCACCACCAGTAGAACCGTAGTTAGTACCGAACTGATCCGACATAGAAACACTTACTTCTGAAGGAGCAGCACCACCACTTACTTCAACATTATAGCAACCAGGCGCTAAACAAACTAAATCAGAACCTGAAGAAAGACCATCTCCAGAAAATGCAGAGTCAAGATCTCCAGAAAGCATAAGCTCTCCTGAAACTTGATCGAAAACATAGTAAACCGCTCCATTCCATCCGTCACCGTATGAATCAGACATGTTTAAAGTAAGTACGAATGTACCTGGGTCACAGTAAACACAAAGTCCACTATCTATAGTAGCGTTAGGATCAAAGTTAGCAGCAGCTGAGTCCATACATCCTACGCAAGAGTAGTCACATGAACCATCACTAAATGCAGCAGTTGCATCGTAGTTACAAGCTCCAGCGTCAACACAACCGAATGTACAAGCACCTCCGTTTAAGTCAAGATAATCAGTTCCTTCAGAACTACCATCTCCAGTAGCAGCAGTATTAATATCACCAGTGAAAACATTTACACCGTCATATCCATCGAAAGAATATGTTGCAGAATTCCAACCATCTCCATATGCATCAATCATGTCAAAAGTATAACATCCAGCATCAAGACATAGCGATTGAGAAGAAGGAGCTCCTCCAGAAACAACCTCAACACCATCTAAAGATAAAGTCCAGCTAATTTCACTATCCCAACTTCCACCACCTACAGAAAGAATACCAGCGAAGGCTCCTTCACAGTATGCACAGCAATCAACACAAGCAATCGTATAGATAGCATCGTAGTTAGTAGCAGTAGCATCCATACAACCGATACATGAGTAATCACATGTACCATCTTCTAAAGTAGCAGCTGCATCGTAGTTACAAGCTCCAGCGTCTGTACAACCAGCACATGACAAGTAATCACAAGATCCATCATTTACGTTAGCAGCAGGGTTGAAGTTACAAGAATTCTCATCATTACATCCAGCAACAATACATGCAGGGTCAGTTGAGAAGAATACCTCTCCGTGACCACCTACAGCAATAACTACTCCATCAACAACTACATCCCAAGAGATCTCACTTGTGTAGTTAGTTCCAATAGTCTGACCAGTGTAACAACCAGGATCAAGACAGAAGTCAAGAGACATATGATCTCCCGAACAGAATGGGAAGAATTGACCGAAAATTTCAAGACCACCCTCTGGATCATTAGTTGGGTAGTAACACCATCCGTCACCGAATGTGTCATATAAGTTAATAGTTACTAAATCGCCGTAGCAACAAGAACCATCATCAACTGTAGCCTCTGAGTTGTAGTTAGATGCAGTATCATCTGTACATCCAGGAACGTCAGCAGATACAGAAATCACTATTGAACCAACATCACCTTCTGTTAATTCAAAATAGCCAATAACGTTTCCACCAGAAGTGAATGTTGCAGTAGCTCCATTCCATCCGTCTCCGTATGAATCAGAACCAATGAATGTATAGTCTCCAGGTAGTAAACACCATTGACCACTAATAGGCGCTCCACCATTGAATACCGGAGTTCCGACATCATCATTAAGAGTCCAAGAAATTTCAGAGGCAAAAGATCCTCCAGTAATAGCATAATCTACAGCTATTTCGCCTTCCGCACATTGCGACCAGGCTCCAGTTGAAAAAAGAAGTGCAAACGCGGCAAAAGCTGTCGTTAACTTCGTGTAATTGTTAAACATATGAACAGGTTTAAAGATTAAATCAAAAAAAATTATTTACAAATTCAAAACTCATAATAGCTGAACTGACGTATAAAAAGCAGTGACAGTCAACTCTTCAGAGTGCATCCATGACTTTTAATTAACATAAAAAGACATTTCAACGCGTTAAAATTAGGTGATTCAGACTAAGAAACCAAAGAATTGTAAAAAATTCGTATGTAAAAAATTGATGTACGTAGAAATAAAACGGTAATTGGACGAAGAAATGTGTCATAATAAGCGTGAATACCAACTATGTGAAAATGGTTGAATTATCGATTCTCGGGCTTCTCTAACAACAGAAACTGTAGTATTTAAAGTTTGAACACTCTCGGTTAAACTTCCGTCATTAATGAGAGAGATGAAATTATCTAACGTATTGACTAACCAATCTGAGGTGAAATCACTATTTTTCGTACTTCTGTATAAAACTTGATGACGATTAAACCAATCTACTCCTGATACAACACCTTCGGATTTAATAAAGTTTGTTAAGGAATCAACTGAACACCCTGAAGCACTAGAGATACTTTCATCTACAGCGATAAATACAACTCGGTTTGCTATTAATACAGAATCCGTATCAAGTTGAGACCCGTGGGATGACCATGTTGATAGAAATTTATCTAATCTCGACATAAATCTATTAGATGATATTTCATCAAGGGTGATATCTGATGTGAAAACCAATAGTTTTGACGATTCAGGCATATTAGGGAAAACGGAGAAGTTCATTTAGTAAAATTAAGACATACTATAAGGTATAAAGAATCCGTTGCTAATAATAATTTCAATGAAGCTTATAGTGGGCTTTAGGTGTTGTAATTTTATGGCATGAAGCAAATTCTACTTTTTATTCTAGTTGCATATGCATTTTCTTCAAATACTGAGATGTATGCTCAGCCTAATTTAACGCATGTTAATAACGTTAATGCTGCAGGAAATGCTACATTGTACTGGGATGTGTTTTCTTCTGTTGGGGGTGAGGAGTTTATTCGGAATGAAATTCAGGTTTATGATATTCCTGGCGTGCTTCTTAGTCCATCTCCACATTTAGTGGGTCCAAATACAGAAACGGGTGTGTTGCCTACTGGATGGGTAATGCCATCCTTTTTGTATAACGCAAATGCTGAAGCTCATTGTTTTACTGCAGTACAGATTACGTCGATGGATGGGGGGACTACTGATGACATTTCCCCAACCTCACCTACATTATGCAGTATTCATGTGTACGCAAGTATTGGGGCGGGGGCGGATGAAGTTGATCTTGTTTGGAATAGTCCATATACTGTTTCTGGTGAAAGTGCTGGGGGAGATTTTTTTTTAGAAAGACTGAATGAGTTCACTGCGATTTGGGATACGATAGCAATAATTCCAGACTCACAAAACGGAGGATCATTTACAGACAACCCCGGGCCATGCGTGTCAGTCAATATATATAGGGTAAGACAAACCGCGTCGAATGGTATTGATGTACACGAGAGCAACTCGACGGATTTAGTTGTAGGTAGTGTGAATGGAGAGTTGCCTGTCACAACTCATGTCGATGTCGACCCCGCAACTGGATTAGCTGAAGTCTTCTTTGATTACACTGTTACAGCAGAGACTCTTGGGTATATTATTTACAAATGCTCTGGTGCTGGGTCTGCTGAGGTATTGCAAATCGACAACCCTAACGCCACTTCGGCTTTAATTCCTACTTCACTTGCTTCATCTCAACCTGAGAGCTACAGAGTTTCTGCTTTTGAATGCATTAATGATGATGGGACTCCTAATCCCAATGCGGCAGGAGCTTGTACAACTTCAATATTTACTATTGCAACTCAGTTGCCTTGTACGTATAGCGCACAAATAAGCTGGAATACCCCATTTGGGATTGAGGGGGGAGTGGACCACTATTCTATTCAGGTAAGTATTTATGATGACGCGTTATCTAATTACGGACCGTGGATAACTCTTGACGATGTAGGATCTAGTGTAAACAATTACCTACACGAAGGCGATTACACTGAAAGTACAAATAAGTATAGAGTCTTAGCTGAATCAACATCTGGAAATGTAGCTCGCTCAAGTGAATTTGAACTTAACTTTTTATATCCCGAATCGGCCAATGCCCCTGTTTTAAAGAGAGCGTCAGTTTTATCTGACGGTAGTGTGGAGATTTATATTGAAACAGACCCTACAGCTGTTGAGGCAAGTTTATATCAACTTGAAAAGTTAGTTGAAGAAGATGGTGTTTGGCTACCTATTTTCGAACCCGTTCCAAGTTCCCTTGGATTTCCAATCACTTTCGTAGACTCAAATGTTAATACAGATTCTAAAAGTTACACTTATAGATGCTCTGCGTACAATGTTTGTGAAGCCGCTACGTCCACCTCTAATATCGCATCAACTATACTACTGAAAGGTTGGCAGAGTATTAGTGAAGCTGATTTTGAGAATAGTTTAATTTGGTCTGAGTACATAGAGTTTCCAGAGGGGGTTAGCTCTTACGAATTATTAAGAGCTCCGACACGACTATCCGCAAACAGCCCGCTCACAACTTTTTCACACGAAGAATTTCACGCTGAAGACTACGTGGGAGACCTCACCCATTTACCTGGTGATTTTTGCTACACCATTATCGCAATCGACAATGACATGACTAACGGACTGAACGGAGCGAGCTCGAATAGGGTTTGTTTAACTGAAGATCCGCTCTTGTGGATACCCGATGCCTTTACTCCGAACGGAGACCTTATTAATGATTGGTTTCCTTGGAATCCAGGTGAATCAACGCTGGGATTTATTTCTGCAGGTACTGCTGTAAACGAGAGCGTTTACAAACTAACTGTTATTTCAAGATGGGGAGATGTGATTTTTGAGTCTGAAAACCCTGATGAATGTTGGAATGGATTAAATGACATTGAGATGGTTCCGGATGGTGTTTATACAGTTATTGCTCAAGTTTTAGACGGATCAGGCAAATGGCACATGATATCTAAAAGTGTGCAAGTTATTAGACCCTAAATAAGTACCTTTGCCCGAATCGTTATCCGACGTGTTGGACAGCGAATAAAACGGTTCAATTATTTAAGCATGCCTATTAAAGAGTCTAAGTTTTTTGGAGAAGGACTAACATACGACGATGTCCTGCTTGTACCTGCTTACTCAGAAGTACTTCCACGCGATGCGCAACTAAAAACTAAATTTACAAGGAAAATTGAGTTGAAAGTACCCATTATTTCCGCGGCAATGGATACCGTAACTGAAAGCGCGATGGCTATAGCTATTGCAAGAGAAGGAGGAATTGGTGTAATTCATAAAAACATGAGTATAGAGCAGCAGGCAGCTGAAGTTTTGAATGTTAAGCGCTCTGAGAACGGTATGATTCAAGACCCCATAACACTTAACCGTGATGCAACTGTTCAAGATGCTTTAAAAATAATGCGAGAGAGAAGAATTGGTGGGATTCCCGTTGTAGATTCTTCAAATATCCTACAAGGAATTGTCACAAATCGAGATTTGAGATTTGAAAATAGTTCTACCAAACCTATTTCAGAGGTCATGACAAGTGAGAATTTAATTGTAACTTCTAACGGTTCTGATTTTGACAATGCCGCTGATATTCTACGCGAGCATAAAATTGAAAAACTTCCGGTTGTTAATAATGACAACAAACTAATAGGATTAATTACATACCGAGATATTATCAAACTTACTGAGTTCCCCGATTCTTGTAAGGATGGATTCGGTAGGTTACGTGTTGCCGCATCAGTGGGTGTTACTTCTGACACTATTGAGAGAGTTTCCGCTCTCGTTGAAGCTGATGTAGACGCTATAGTAATCGATACAGCACACGGGCACAGCAAAGGAGTAATCGATGTTGTGAGAGAAGTAAAGAAGAAATTCTCCAACCTAGAGGTAGTTTGTGGAAACATTGCAACAGGAGCTGCAGCTCTTGCTTTAGTTGAGGCTGGAGCTGACGCTGTAAAAGTGGGTGTAGGGCCGGGATCTATTTGCACAACAAGAATTATTGCAGGTGTAGGTGTCCCGCAACTTTCTGCTATTATGAATGTTGCAGATGCATTAGAAGGCACTGGAGTTCCTGTAATTGCTGACGGTGGTGTACGATATACTGGTGATATAGTCAAAGCTTTAGCAGGTGGTGGAGACAGCGTAATGGTTGGATCAATGCTTGCTGGTACCGGCGAAAGCCCTGGTGCTACTTTTATGTATGAAGGACGTAGGTTTAAAGGATACAGGGGCATGGGGTCCATTGAAGCTATGGAAAAAGGGTCTAAAGACAGATATTTCCAAGATGCTGAGGATGATGTGAGAAAGCTTGTGCCAGAAGGGATTAGCGGTAGAGTTCCATATAAAGGATCTGTTCAGGATGTTATGTATCAAATTGTTGGCGGATTGAGGGCTGGGATGGGATATTGTGGCTCGAAGGATTTGCCTGCTTTAAAGTCTGACGCTCAATTCATCCGTATAACAAGCGCAAGCATGAAGGAAAGCCACCCTCATGATGTTATGATTTCAAGAGAGGCTCCTAATTATAGTATTAGATAAAAAAAACATGATGAATAAAATTATTACCCTTTGCGGGGTAGCGTTTTTAGGCCTAAATATTAGTATTTCAGCCCAAACTAAAGAAGAAAACACTGCGGACAATTCAGTTATCCTAACTGTAGGAACAGAGGTTGTGAGCCTTGCCGACTTTAAATACATTTACAGTAAAAACAACAGAGATAGCGTCATAACTTCTAGGGCATTAGATGAATATATGGAGCTTTTTGTCAAGTTTAAGCTAAAGGTAATGGAGGCTGAAGCTCTCGGAATGGACACCGTTGCTGAGTTTACAAAAGAGTTAGCTGGTTACCGTAAACAACTAACAAGACCATATCTGGTAGATATGGAACTTCTCGACGAATTGGTCCTTGAAGCTCACAATAGAAAACAAGAGGAAATTCATGCTCGACACATCCTTGTAAGTGTCAAGCCTGAGGCGCCCCCTTCAGACACACTGCGTGCTTGGAATAGAATCTCAAAGCTAAGAAATAGAGTAAATGCAGGTGAGGACTTTACAACCTTAGCGAAAAGCAAGGGAGGTAGTGATGATCCATCTGTAGTTGATAATGGAGGAGATTTAGGTTGGTTTACTGCATTCCAAATGGTTTATGCATTTGAGGACGCCGCTTACAACACTTCTGTGGGGGAACTTAGTGAGATAGTACGCACAAGGTTTGGCTACCACTTCTTAGAGGTTGATGGCAGAAGAGCATCACGGGGAGAGATCCAAGTTGCTCATATTATGGTAAGGGTAGATGACGCATCTAAAAAAGCCATGGTACAAAGCGCGAAATCTACTATTGACGCAGTAGCTTCATTTCTTAAGAATGGGGAGATGTTCGAGTCACTTGCTCTGAAGTATAGTGATGACGCCACAACGGCAAGTAAGGGAGGCGTTCTACCTTGGTTCGGAACAGGGAAAATGGTTGAAGAGTTTGAAAACGCTTCTTTTAACCTTGAAAATAATGGCGACGTAAGTGAGCCTTTTTTAACGAATTACGGTTGGCACATAGTAAAAAGAGTAGGATTTAAACCACTTGAGACATTTGATGATGTTGAGCGCCAACTTAGAAAAAAAGTGAGTCGAGATTCAAGAGCTGATGTTACTCGTTCATCATTCTTAAATAAACTAAAAAAGGAATACGACTTCAAATTAGACAAAAAGCGTGTCTCACATTTAGTATCTATAGTAAAAGGGATTGACAGCGTATTCTATAAAGGTCATCCTATTGAAAACGTTAAAAAATCTGAACTGAGTCGAGTTTTATTTTCAATTCAAGAAAACGTAACTACAGTATCTGATTTTATTCATTTCGCAAACACACAAAAGCCACGAGGACTTATGCGCTCTCCTAAAGCCATACTAGAAGGAATGATCGATTCTATGATAGAGGAGGAATTACTTGCTTTTGAAGATTCAAGGTTAGAAGATAAACACAACGAATTCAGAATGTTAATCGAGGAGTATCACGATGGTATTCTTTTGTTTGAATTAACCGATAAAATGGTTTGGTCTAAAGCTGTTAAAGACACATCTGGATTAGAGAGATACCACGAATTGAATAACGGCCTATTTATGTGGCAAGAACGCTTAGAATTAGCTATTTACACCTGTGAAGATGAAGGGATTTCTAAGACTGTGAAGAAAGCTGTAAAGAAAGGGAATGATATTGTGGCATTAAGGCGTGAACTAATAGCTGAAAGGCCTTTAGCTCTAAAAATGGAAGATGGGTTATTTTCTATGGGCGATAATAACTGGGCTGACTCTGTATTTACTGCTATTTCAAATAAAACTTTAAGTCTGGATTCTAAATCTCCTAGATTTATGACTTTAAACATTGGTGATAACGGGGTAATATTAATTAATGTTATAGGAGTAATTAAGCCTATGTATAAAACACTTGATGAGGCTCGTGGTCAAGTAATAGCAAGCTATCAAGATTTCTTAGAGAATGAGTGGATCGAAAGCTTAAGAATGAAATATCCCGTTTCTATTAAGAAGGATGTCTTATACGAGTTAATCGATTAATATGCTGAAAAGTAAGGGGTTTATTGTATTAACTGCACTAGTATCTCTTAACGCTTGTGTTATTTTTAGTGATGAAACAATAGAGGATAAAATTGTTGTTTCTGCTTTCGGAAAAAATCTTCTACTAGATAGCCTTTGCTCCAGAATCCCAGATGAATTGTCGTTTGAGGACAGCACACTACTAAGCGAACGTATTATTGAGGGGTGGGTTAGAGAGAATGTATTACTTGCTCAAGCGGAGAAAAATATCAACGAATTTTCCTCATCTTTTGAATCTTCAATAAGGTCATATAGGAATGCATTACTTGTAACTAAGTTCGAAAGGGAATTTATCGCATCTAGAGTAGATACTAAGGTTCAAGATGAAGAAATAGAGAAGTTTCACTCTGATTACCCTGAACTTTTTCAACTTAAGGAGCATGTTTTAAGAGCTGTGTTTTTTGAAATAAATACGGAAGAGGACATGTTGGACTCGGCCCGAATTTGGCTTACAACAGCTGACTCAATTAGCGTACCTAAATTAGAACAATGGTCTATAGAGCGTGGAGCTCACTTCGCCTTAGATGTAGATTATTGGTGGTTCTTAAGCGATTTATTACAAACCGTTCCCATGCAAGTTTACCGCATCGAAGACCAATTGCGAGACAGGAGGTTAATTGAATTTACCGATGGCGATACTAGATATTTATTGCGCATTCTAGAGCATCGATTAAAGGACCTCCCCTCCCCTATTTCAATTGCACGAAAAAGAATTGTCGATTTAATCATTCAGGAAAGAAGACGTAGTATTTTAGAAAACTTAAGGGATGATCTGGTAAGTGATGCTTGGGCAAATGGAGAAATTATTCGAGATAGTATCCTTAATTAATCTTAGCAGTTTACCTTAGCAGTCATGCTACGAATCACACTTTTATTTGCTTTTTTTCTGACATCGTCAGTTGTGACTTTTGCTCAACCTGGAAATTCGACCGACTTAAGTGAAAAGTTTCAATTAATAGATGGGATTATTGCTGTTGTGGGTGACGAAATTATCCTAAATAGCTCAATTGAAGATCGAGCGCTACAAGAGAGGCTTCAAGGAAAGAAGTCAGGCGAAAACGATCGTTGCAAGTTCATAGAAGAACTACTTTTTGAAAAACTTTTACTTCACAATGCAAAAATTGACAGTTTAGAGGTAACAGATGGTCAAATCATGGATGAAATTG
>DQKQ01000268.1 GCA_015660615.1 Flavobacteriales bacterium | reverse complement strand
GTTATTCATTTACAATCTCCAATAATGTATGTATATAGAAGATTATAGCCTATTATTACGCTTGGGACACTTTGTTAATGACTAAACTTGTATCTTTTTTACTGGACACTTGACCAAAAGCAACAACTGTATTGCCTTCATATAGAATTTCCTTGAATTTGCCATACGTTTCAGGAAATATAACAGCAGAGTCAAGGGTTGCTGTAGAGTCTTCCACAGACAGGAAAGCCATGATCTGACCCGGATTTTTACCATTCTTTGTGGCATATTCTCTCAGGGAGTTTATATGGATTGCTACGTTTACCTTGCCTGTCCTACCGTTAATTATCTCTTTGCATGTACAATTAACCGCCGCGCTTTGTATAGCATCAGTTTTTGAGAAGGTTAATGATACGCCCATGTATTTATTTTCTACATCTGCAATCCAGTTCGGGTGGTCAGTAAGGTCGAACGGCGGAGACTCAATAATGTTTCGAATATCAAACACTTTAATTAACCTATTAGAGTTTATCTTCAGGTTGTTTATCATGTTATCTATAGCGGCAATGATAGAGTCATCCGAGTTATAGTTATCAGATAACCATTCTCTTTCTCTTATGGACAAATCCCTATAGCTCTTATATTCATAAAGAAGAGCATTTCTGTGCTTAGTATTATTCTTACCGTTAAAAGCACCAACAGTTATAAGCGCCTCGATACATGTTTTATTTACTTTTAGACCTAAGTTAAATAGAGTGTCTAGCCAAGTAAACTCTGCAAAAGTTTTGCCTAGTTTCTTCTCTAGCTCTGGAACCAAATCTAACATCTTCTCGGTCTCAGCCGTGCCGACGCCTTTAATGTTTGTAACGCCAAAGTATATATTGTCCTCTGCCGCAGTAAAGGACGGATAGAAGTGCCCTAGTCTAGGAGGTAGGGTTTCTATGTCATATAGCTTTGCGTCAGACACAAGCTCTTTGATTTCCACCTGCTGGTCTGGCTTTCTTTCTGAGTGATTGAGATAGGACTCAAAGAACCTCATCTTTCTGTGAACTTTGCAGTACGCGCTTCTGTAGGCATTAACAGCATAAGAAACAGCATGAGACTTATTAAACGCGTAGCGGTTAGATTTCTCAATCCAGCTAAAGATTTCTTCTGCTGTCTCTTTATCAAGACCTTCGGTACTCGTCGCCCCAGACAGGAAGGATTTTTTAACCTTTGCCATCAGACCTGCCTTTTTCTTACCAATAGCCTTACGGAGATTGTCCGCTTCTTTTAGGTCGAATCCAGCAAGCTTCTGGGCGATCTTCATGGACTGCTCTTGATATACAAGAACTCCATAGGTCTCACTGAGAATTGGCTCAAGGCTAGAGTGAAGGTATTTAGCTTCGTCGATACCCGCTTTTCTATCTACGTAGTGCTGGGTCATAGACTTACCCTCGGTAAACGCCTTTAAACAGCCGGGCCTAATGATTGAAATCAGAGCCGCAAGTTCTTCTATGTTGCGAGGCTTAACTCGCTTTGCCCAAGACCTACCAAGCTGAGACTCTAGCTGGAATACCCCTTTGGTTCTTCCGTCGCAAATCAAGTCCCACACTTTATCATCATCGAAATCGTCAATATCAAACGTAGAATTCGCCATTTGCAAATGCTTTCTCAAACTTAGTCTTCTGTGAAATGTTTCTTTGAAACTTCAGGAACTTAATGAGGATATTTGCCGTATCCTTTACGTCTTGAAGGG
Source organism: Flavobacteriales bacterium (assembly GCA_015660615.1). Classification (GTDB taxonomy): domain Bacteria; phylum Bacteroidota; class Bacteroidia; order Flavobacteriales_D; family Sanyastnellaceae; genus UBA974. The sequence continues at coordinate 1,910 of DQKQ01000268.1, read as the reverse complement.
CGTCGTGAGCGTTCTCTTTGCTCTCTTCTGGGAATCCCATATACTCTCGTAGGAAGTCCATGCTGATACTCTTAAAATCTCGATTGTTTTCTGTCCAAGAAAATACCATATCCATCAAGTCGATCTTGAAGATCGGGTTGAAGATAGCCTGTCTACCTTTTACGTCGGTCGTGCCGTACATCTCACACATTCTCTGGGCGATAGGCAGGTCAAAGCCGATAATATTATATCCAGCAGCTATGGGTGCCGTGTAAGACGACCCCCTAAAATTAAACTTATTGCAAAAGTCTTCAAACTTTTTCCACACTGTTTTTGGCAACGGGGCTTTAGCAAGGTCTTTTCTGTTCTTTCCGGTAATATCTAGGGCTTCCTCTTCTAGCGGGTCAAGCCCAGCCTCAATAGCTTTCTTGTCATCAATGATAGGTCTAATCTCACTGTTAAAAATACCGCCCGGCTGAATTGTTAGCTTACGCCCATGTAGGGCAATAGCCGCAATCTGCGTTGGCTGTGTTGTGAGCGGGTTTCTAGAACCTGTCTCAAAGTCAAATACAATTATATCTCTAAAATTCATTTAAGTAATCCTTTTAATTCAACAAACTTATTAACAGCTTCATCTATATCTTTAAAGATTTCGCTAAACTTATGACGAGGGTTATCTGAGTGCACTTGATAAGCACCAGTAGTATACCCCTTATATTGTGGTAGAAAATGCCTCAAATCGCACAAACTTATGCTTTTAGATTCAATAGCACAGCCAGAAAAAATGACTGCCTTGTAATCCTGCTTAATACTCATTCTTACTCCTTAATTTCCATGATCTTACTAAGTAGGTCAATACCTAGTATATCAAATTTAACATGTCCTTGGTCTTCTAAATCGCCCATTTCAAAACCGGCAATGAGATTTTTACTTTTATCTTTAACCATAGGACAAACTTGGTTTAGTTTATTTGCTGATATAATAACTCCAGCGGCGTGTTTACCTTGAGATTTTATCGTACCTTCAATATCGATTGCTTGCTGAAAAATTGCTGCGAATGGGCCAATCAAATCGTTATCGCTGTTTAGCTTGCACCACCTATCTAGAACTTCTGGTTGATAAGCAAGTGTCCATCGAATTAGCGAACTCTCACCGCTCTCCTCTAAAAGGTCTGAAACATCAGCCTCGTTGGGTATGTTTTTAGTCACGTCGTTCATCTCTCCAAAAGAAACGGCACTGTTGATACGCATGATTTCCTTAAGAGCCGCTCGACCCTGTAGCTTATTGAATGTCAACATCTGAGCAACATTATCTTCCCCATATTTAGATCTAATGTATCCAATAACTTCATCTCGCTTTTCAGCGGGAACATCTAGGTCAATATCTGGAAGGGATATATGCCCTTCAGTATTACGGCCAGCATTGTAAAACCTCTCAAAGATTAAGTCATACTTGATAGGGTCAATCTCTGTGATGCCAATAAGGTATGAAATCAAACATCCGGCAGCCGACCCTCTTCCCGGGCCCGGCAACCACCCCTCAGACCTAACATAATTAACAATGTCTTGAACAATCAGAAAGTACCCAGAAAGACTAGCATCAAAAATTACACTCATTTCGTTTTTAATTCTTTTCAGGTACTCCTCTTTCTTGTCTTCGCTCTTGACAATGCCAGTATCCTCTAAGAGCTTCTTCCAGCCCTCTCTACAGAGCTGCTTTAAGTATTCGTCTTCGGTGTACCCTTCTGGGCAATCGAACACAGGAAGCATTGGGGTGCCAAGAATATCATACTCTTCACACTGGTCGGCAATCTCTAGGCTGAGCTTTATTTGCTCCGCACTGTAAATATTTTCAACCTCACTTGGGCTCGGTAGATAATGGCCATTGCCCTTAAAAAAGGGATTTAAGTGTTTAAACGAATCAGAAACGAT
>DQKQ01000133.1 GCA_015660615.1 Flavobacteriales bacterium | reverse complement strand
TCACTCGTGGGAATGTGGTATATGCTTCAAGCCGATATACAAGAAGCGAAGGAATTGCCCATACCTCTATCGTTATTCTCTCAAGAGTATCCAAGCAAGGGTATTAGCGATTTCAACTGGAGTCCTTCCTACGAACAATATAAACAGCAGGTAGGCAACCTTCAAGAAAATCAAGACGACCTCTATGAAACTATTGAAGGACTTCAAGATGAAATTAAAGAACTAAATAGACAGATTACAAACTTAAGGATTGCTGTCCAATGAAGTGGCTACTATTACTATCATTGGCATTTGGTCAACCTGTACAACAGGAGGTAAATGATGCGAATTTTTATGGTGCTATCTACAAAGGAATGTGGTTAGTGAGAATAACCAGTTCGTGGTCATCAGAAGATGGAAGCAATTTTTACAAAGGAGACTTTATAGTATTGGGGGATTCTGCATATATGGGAACACAAATGATGATATTGCCCGTGGAAAAAGTTAGCGAGACTGCGAGAAAACTACGATTAAGAAATTTCCCAAGCGTAGTCCTATTCAAAGATGGAAAGAAAGTAAAAGTATGGAAAGCAAATTTTGATGGGAAACTTGAATTGACAACAGAAGAAGTCCGAAAAGCTATTAATTGGCACTCAAAGGGAACGGTCTATTAAAATAATAGGCTTATTAAATTTTTAACTAAACAAGGAGAGAACCATGAAAAATGGAGTATCGGTAAAAACAGCGGACATAGGGTCTAAAATAGAAGAGCATACAGAGGCTCTTAAAAAAACAGACTCAGAAATACAACAGTTACAACAAGTGCTGTCTGACCGCCAGCAACAGAAAATCGCCCTAACGGGTGCAATTCAGGGACTTCAAGAGTTTATGCCTCAAGAAGCGCCTGAAGAGGCTCCGACTACTGCCGGGTAATGTCTCATTCTACACTTGACATCCCTAAACCTCCAAAAGATTTGCGAGAATATCGCCTAAAGTTATGGACGGAAGTTCATATGCTTCGGAAAGATATGCATACCGTAGAAATTCTTGAGCAGGAGATTGGGGATGTTAAGGAAGAGATTAAAACTGTAAAGATATGGGGTAAGGTTTTGGGTGCGTTTATTACTGTGCTTATATCTATTGTCAGCCTCGTCCATAGATTTGAATCATGATCGATTCTAAGCTTTTCAGTCTGTATGCAGAGTACGGGGCTGTTGGAATAATAGTATTTTTATTTATTATGATGATAGTAAACTTGATGAAAAGCCAAAAGCTTCAGAATGAAGATTTGGATAGCATAAGGCAGTCTATAGCCAAGACAGAAACGAAGATAGGTAATGTGGAGTCGATTATAATAAAGATGTTAGACCGTTGGAACAAATCCGACGAAATAGGACAGAGGCATAGAGAAGACATTGTTCGAGAACTTAATGACGTGACTGATGATTTAGCTTTCCTTAAGGGAAGGATGAATGGGCGGTCATAATAAAAACAGAAAAAAAAAGGAGTTAATATGAGCTTAGTAGATATGGTATCTGACCATTTGTTTAATGAGGATACAAAAAAATCAATCATTGACGGTTTGAATGAAAAGGTTGATATTCCAATAATCAACGAAAGAACCGAAGAAAAGATTCTTACGGCTATATATGATGTAATAGAAGACGTAATGAAAAAGGTTTTAGCCAAATAGCACTGGTTAACATTAAAAAATGAACCACAAGCAAATTAAAGAATTAATCGAATCTACGCTGAAGAATATGAATATGTATTCTGAAGATGCGCTTGAATTGGTGTTTCTTACCGGGCTTGTTGAGAGTGGGTACAACTACATATCTCAAATAGGGTCTGGAATAGCGAGAAGCTTTTTTCAGGTAGAACCAGCAACAGCTTTTGATTCTATAAACAGCTATCTTGTTTATAGGGACAGTAAGATGGAAAGGGTAGCCGATTGTATGATGATTGACCCCATGGCTCTGAAGTCCATGGATGAACTTGAGCTTGAGGAGTTGCTCTGGGGAAACATATACGCTGGTATTATATTTTGCAGATTAAAATACTGGCGTGTTCCTTTGCGAATCCCAAGTGACTTAGATGGAAAAGCCAAATATTGGCTCAAGTATTACAATGCAGGTGGAAAAGGAACCATAAACCACTTTCTGGAAATGGCAGAGACAAGAAAAGATTAGCTGTTTGGAGAAAGAATAAGTTTCATTTTTTCTCCACCGAAACCCTTGCTTTAGAATAGGTAGTGTAGGTATATTCAGCCAAGGATGAGGAAAGATATTGTCCTATATGATACGTCTTCCTTTTGTTTAAGCCCTCCAAGAAATTGGGGGGCTTTGTGTTTTTAGGGCAAATCTCATCTTGCATTTTCAGACCAATTGTGCTTAATTTCCTTATAGACATAGGAGGTATTTAGCGTGAGTAACTATTTAGACAATTATCTGTGTACATCGGTATACAAAACAACCCCATTAGGCAGAGCATATTACGATCCCAATGATGAGAGCGATCCACCGTTCCTTGCCCTGTCTGTGACAACAATATTGGGTCTCGTGGTCGCTAAGGGAAACCATTTCGACCAGTGGCTGAAGAATAACGGACGACACTCGGACACTATTCGTGACTACAAGGGTCACCTCGGAACAGCCGTACATCTGTTATCCGAAAACCTATTCAACGGACGTGAAGTATCCCCATCTGTGGTGTCTGAGATTATTCTAAAGTTTCTCGATGCCCGCGATTTTAATGAAGGCGGTGGGATTAACAAGATTCGCAATATGGTGAATCTATACTTGGAGTCTCTTTGTAAGTTTTGGGATGACCATGATTGTACGACAGTGGGGACTGAAGTGAAAATGTTCTCAAAGAACGTACCGTACGCTGGTACTGGAGATTGGATTGGGACTGTTAACGGTGAACCTTCCCTATTGGACATAAAGACCGGGACTGAGGTGAGTACACACGACTACCAGTTGGTTGCCTATGGGATGTTGCACAACTATCTCTTCCCTAACAATAAGGTGACAAAGCTTTATACATTATATCTAAAGGGTGCATACAGACTTAAACCCACATACAAGCTCGTGGATGTTAGCTGGGACTTGAGCAATGACTGGCGGAGTATATTAAAGCTCGCCCTAAGCATCCATGGAAAAAACGGTCTCTGGAGATTCCCTAAACGGTTTGAACCAAGAGAGACTTTCAAGTTAACTCAAACGAAAGGAGCCAAATAATGGCTTATGAAAACAAACCGGGATCAGGAGCACTGTTCCCAAACGATAAGAAGGGGAATGAAAAAGCCCCTGACATGACCGGGAACCTCTGTGCACATAGAGATATGAAGGCTGGTGAGGAGTTTCAGGTTGCCATGTGGAAGACAAAGTCAAAAGCTGGTAAGCCTTATGGTAGCCTAAAGGCGAGCGATAAGCAAGGCACATCCGTTTCAGATTCATCTGGTGACGAGTTGCCTTTCTAATTATGACCGAAAACCAATTCTGCGAGTGTACTGAAACAAGTGAACATGTGAATGAGGACTGTACTATATATGGTAGAGGTCACTCGTATTATTGGGATGAAGACTACGTTGAATCGTGTGAGTATATCGATATGGGAATTATAAAATATTTAATGTTTCAATTTTACATTATAGACCATACTATAATATTGCTCGGTTTATAAAAACATATGCCTGATTTTAACAAAGCGCTGGCTTATGGGATGGAACATGAGGATAGGTTTCTGAGTAGGTTGAAGGCTCAATACCCTCATAGCGTCAAAATTGATGGGTCGTTTAAACAGTTTGATTTTTATTTAGCTGACATTGATTCCAAGGTGGAACTCAAGACTGATATCAAGTCTAATGAGACAGGGAACTTTGTGGTTGAAGCATATCACTACGGAAAGCCAAGCGGAATTACGACAACCACAGCAGACTTTTGGGTCTTTAATGATGGTAAGCATTATTATTGGGTAGACCCTGATACAATAAAGAACCTAATACTTACGTCTGGAATTAGACAGGCAAGATTTGTGGGGGATGGGGACACCGTAGAAAAGAGGGCATATCTTATGCCTAAGAAGTGGATCATTGAAAAGTCTATGCGGTGGGATGTTGAGGAGACAGGACAATCATAAAATGACCGAACCAACAGCAGAAGAAATTAGACGCACCCTATCTCACTGGCGGGATGAGACCTTAGAGAAGAATCTCAGGGAACTCCAGTCTGAGATACTCAAGCTTAAGTTGGGTAAGGGAAGCGTTGCAATGATCCAGAACCTACAACAAGAGTACGACAAGAGGAAGAGTGAGCTGGTTAAAAGTAAATGAACATATGTTCCAACATTTAGATATTAAAACTGATAAGGGTAAGGAATCTCTGCTCCATGAAAGAATTATGTTGAAAAGAATAAAAAAATCGTGGGGAGTTAATCTAATAGAAACCGATAAGGATACTGATGCTAAATGTGATGGGGTGGTCACAAAGAACGATAACTTAATAGCTATATATGAATCCAAATGCAGGGACATGAGCCATATGCAGTTGTATAAATGGGGAAGTTGGCTTGTAACAAATCAGAAGATTCTTGACTGTCAGATAATGTCTAAGATGTTAAGAGTTCCATTTCTTGGGTTCCTATATCTAATACCTGATGAAATGATATTGTACTGGAAAATAACAAACAGGATTGGTGATTTCAATTTTGAGTATGAAGTGAGAAAAACAGAAACACAAAAAACAGTCAATGGGGGTAAAATAATTAGGGAGAATGCTTATCTTCCATATAAATACGGATTTAAGATACTTTGCAAGGAGGAATCTCATGAAAGATAAAAATTACGAGGGTATATGGATTCCCGCATCCACATTAAACGACAACGCCCTTACCTTACATCAGAAGCTTGTGCTCGCCATGATCACAAATCTAAGCACAGACACAGAGCCTTGTTTTGCCAGCAATGAATATTTCGCCAAGATACTTGGCATCTCCGCAAAGAACGTGAGCGTTCACATTAATAACCTTAAACATATTGGAAGGGTGACCACTCTATTGATCCGAGATAATAGGGCGAGGGTTGTGAGACGTGAAATACGACCTACTTACCAGTTACCGGAATCAGGGAGAGGGTATCCCCGAAATCAGGGGGAGGGTATCCCCGAAACCGTTAACCAGCTTTCAGACGAGAACCTACTTAACGATATTGGGGAAGATATAATAAAGGATAATAAAGATTATAATAAAGACTATAATAAAGATTACAGTGATCCCCAAATCATAAACGACACTACAAATAAGAACAAGATTGTTAAGGATGAGGAAAGGTTGTTTGAATTATTCTGGAAGGCTATACCACAACTCAGAAGAATTAACAAGACAAGGACGAGGGCAGAGTGGAAGAGGGCGCTACATAAGAAAAGCGGTGAGGAGCTTGTGGAGGCGATGGAGCTTTTCGTCCAGCGTGTTGAACCAAAGTTTATAAAGACCAGCTACAACTGGCTAAAAAATGAGTATTGGAATGCAGTGCCAGATAAGACAGAGAAACTGTCTGAGGCTTTTAGGTACAGACAATAGGAGGATTGAGATGAATACGACAACCGTACTTGAGACGATGTTTAGTGTCCATGGAAAGAGACCACTGGAAGCACAGTTCAATGAGTACCTGAAGGTTTTTGATCAGATAGGTCTGAATGATAGCGTTAAGGTATTTGAACATGTCCGTGACAAGGAAGACAAGTTCCCAACGATCAGACAGATGAGGGGTATCATCGGGAACTTAGGTATCTGGGGAAAGCCCAAGGCAACCATTCAGTATGATGATTGTTATTATTGTCAGGGTGTGGGATATATACCCTACCTATTGTCTCCAAAGACTGTAAAAAAGATAAGCAAGTACACCACAACGGTCATGGCTTGTAAGTGTAGCGCTGGTCAGGACTTGCCTGAGAGTGTCCAGAGATATTTTGATGTTCACAAGTCTGTACAATTTGAAGAGGAGGAGGAAGGTGAGTTGAAGGACGTGGCTTACCCTGTACTCGTGACAGTTAAGCAGACTGAGTTTAATGATATACTGAGAGCCAAAGAGTGAGTTACTATGGACATGGAAAAAAGAAAATTAAGAGAACATGGACTGACCAATTATTCTCAAAGTACATCAGAGACAGGGCTAACTGGAAGTGTCAGCACCCGAAGTGTGATAAGGAGTTTGATAAGGACGATGGAAAACAGTCTCGAAAGCTTCATTGCTGTCACATTGGCTACGGTAGGGGTCATATTCCTACTCGTTGGAATGAGTATAACTGTCTTGCTCTTTGTATGTATCACCATTATTGGGTTGATC
>DQKQ01000259.1 GCA_015660615.1 Flavobacteriales bacterium | reverse complement strand
GAGCCGGCATAAATTTTACAGACCTTATGGCTGCAAAACAACAGGATGCTTTAGAGTTGCGTAAGCAAGAATTTGCTAATCAATTGTTTACTCCGGTTGAAGAACCAGAAATGGCTGAACCAATAGAGGATCCTGCAGTAGAGGAAGAATAAAAATGAAACTCATATCAGATAGTATTGAGAATATCGAATTCATTACAGAAGCCACAGAAGGCGGTGGAAAGAATTACAAAATTCGTGGAGTATTTCTTCAAGCCGATGTAAAGAATCGTAATGGTCGAGTATATCCGTATCCTATTTTACAGAAAGAAGTAAAACGATACAACAAAGAGTTTATTCAGAAAAAAAGAGCGTTTGGAGAGTTAGGACATCCAGATGGTCCGACAGTTAATCTTGAAAGAGTATCACATATGATAACAGACCTTTATGCAGATGATTCTAATTTTCTGGGTGAAGCGAAGATCATGGATACTCCGTATGGAAAGATTGTAAAGAATCTTATAGACGAAGGCGCTCAATTAGGTGTCTCCTCTAGAGGAATGGGTTCATTAGAACCTAAAGGTGGTGCGCAGTATGTAAGGGATGACTTTTATCTCGCAACGGCTGCTGATATCGTAGCAGACCCTTCTGCTCCTAATGCTTTCGTAGAAGGTATCATGGAAGGCAAGGAGTGGATCTGGGACAATGGTATCGTTAAAGAAGTAGACATTGAAAATTATATGAAGCAAATTAAAGAAAAGCGTAAGAATCATCAAGAAGCAACGATGGCTGCGTGGGAAGATTTTGTTTCTAAATTATAATTTTTATAAATAATAAAAAACGAATATAGGAGTCTAATCCAAAATGTCAGAAGAACTTAATACAAAGTTGGAAGAGCTTCTAGATGCCGAACTAACTGAGAACGAAGTTACTGCGATGGAAAAGGAAATAGAAGATTTGACAGAGGTAGAAGAAGTCGGTGGCGTAGCCAAGATGAAATCACCCTCGGGCAAAGCGAAACCTTTGAAGTCAGGTGGTGGCGATAGTTCAGAACTGAAAGATGAATCTGAAGATTTAGGCGATGCAGCTGATGGTAAAACTACTGCTAAGAAAGCCAAACCTACGAATTCAGCTGGCAGTGAAACTAAAGTCAAATCAGGAAGTTCTGCAACTGCTACTCCAGGTGAAAAGATGAAACTCGCTGCTGGCGATGAGTCGGATCACGATGGAGAACAACTAGAGGAAGCCAGAATGACCAAGGCAAAAATGCTTGAAGATTTAGCGAAGCAGATGGAAGGTCTTAGTAAACTTAATAAATCACAACTAGGTGCGGTGCATGAGAAAATTGCTGCTGCATTGAAAGGTGACGAAGAAGTTTCTGAGTCTAAAGATGATGCTGAGTTAAAAGAACTTGAAGCTAAAAAGAAAGAAATTGAAGAGCGTATGAAGAATATTTCTGTAAAAGAAGATGTTACTGCGTTAGTTGACGGCGAGGACCTTTCCGAGGAATTCAAAGACAAAGCAGCTATCATTTTTGAGACAGCGGTTAAATCCAAAGTCAAAGTAGAAATTGAAAAGCTTGAAGAGGAATATGCAGAAAAACTACAGAGTGATGTTGCAGAAGCTCTTACCGAAACATCTGATAAGGTAGATTCTTACCTTGCGTATGTCGTGGAAGAGTGGATGAAACAGAATGAAGTAGCGATTGAGCATAAACTCAAAACAGAAATCACCGAGAATTTCATTACAGGCCTTAAAGGTTTGTTTGAAGAACATCATATCACTGTTCCCGAGGAGCAGTACGATATTCTTGATGCTGCTGCTAGGCAGGCTGACGAAATGGAAGCCAAGCTGAACGAGCAGACAGAAAAGAATATTGAACTTAACCAGAAGGTTGGTGAGTTAGAGCAACAGGAAATTCTTATTGATGTGGCTTCCGGCCTTGCGGATACGGAAGTAGAGAAATTTGTTGGACTGGCTGAAAGTGTTGGGTACGAGAGTGGCGAAGATTATCGTAATAAATTAAATACGATTAAAGAGAGTTATTTTCAACGGACAGTAAAGGAAGATGAAGATGTGGCAGCGCCAGTGTATCATGAACAAGGTGATATTAGTTCTAATATGGCTGCTTATATGACTGCAATCGGCAAGCAAGAAAAGCGTGCGCAGAAATAATAATTAATATAAATAGTACTAAAGTAAATTAGGAGATACTAATAATGTTCAATTCAGAACAACTACAGGAAAAGTGGCAGCCAGTACTTGAGCACGCTGATCTTCCAGAGATCAAAGACGCTTATAAACGCGCAGTTACAACTGTAATTCTAGAAAACCAGGAAAAGTCGATGACAGAAGATCGTGCTTTCCTTCATGAGGCCGCCCCGACTAACGCTACTGGTGGTTCAGTAGATAACTGGGATCCAATCCTCATTTCATTGATCCGACGATCAATGCCGAACCTTATCGCTTATGATATCTGCGGTGTGCAGCCTATGTCTGGACCCGTTGGTCTTATCTTTGCGATGAAGTCTCGTTATACCAGTCAAAGTGGTGCCGAAGCTTTCACATCGGAAGCTGACACTGACTTTGCGGCTGAAGATGCTGCCGGCGATCTACAGAATATCGACCATACTGGGTCTGATGTCCTGTCTGATATGTCTGCTCACATCACAGTCGGTGGTATGTCAACAGCCCAGGCAGAAGCCTTGGGTGATGCAACAGCTAACTCGTTTGCCGAGATGGCTTTCAGCATTGATAAAGTGTCCGTGACTGCGAAGTCCCGTGCGCTCAAAGCTGAGTATTCGATGGAACTTGCTCAGGACCTTAAAGCAATTCATGGTCTTGACGCCGAAACAGAGCTTGCTAATATTTTAAGCACTGAGATCCTCGCGGAAATTAACCGTGAAGTCGTTCGGACTATCTATTCTTCCTCGAAGAATGGTGCCCAGACAAATACAGCTACTGCTGGTATTTTTGACCTTGATACAGATTCCAACGGTCGTTGGTCTGTTGAGAAGTTTAAGGGTATGATGTTCCAGATTGAGCGTGATGCTAATGTCATTGCTCAGGAAACACGACGCGGTAAGGGTAACATCATCATCTGTGATGCCGATGTTGCTTCTGCTTTATCCATGGCCGGTCTACTTGACAACGCCTCTGGTCTGTCCAACAACTTGAATGTTGATGACACAGGCTCTACGTTTGCAGGTACACTAAATGGTCGTTTCAAAGTCTATGTTGACCCGTATACAAACAACAGCACAGCTACTAAGTTCTTTGTTGTTGGGTATAAGGGTACATCGCCTTATGACGCTGGCTTATTCTATTGCCCGTATGTCCCGCTCCAGATGGTGCGTGCCGTTGGGGAACAGACATTCCAGCCGAAGATTGGCTTCAAAACTCGGTACGGCATGGTTGCTAACCCGTTTGCCACATCTGCTGGCGATGGCGTAATCGACTTGACCAACCCTGGTTCCACTAACCGTAATATGTATTACAGGCGTGTTCAGGTTGCCAATTTGATGTAATAAAAATACTCAACAATAATAACTATTATAAGAGTATGTTTAGAGACCCCGCTTCGGCGGGGTTTTCTTTTGATTGAATCATTATAAATAGTAGTATGGTAGAAGCAACATATGATGCACAACAAAATCCTAATACTGGTACGGTCAAGGCTTTATCTAGACAACCTAAGGTTTTTGATTATGCACAAAATAGTCAGTTTAGAGTATTACTTCCAAACTTTCCTATATCAGAATATTTCTGTACGGAAATAAATGTTCCTGGAGTAACTATGACTCAAGTTGATAGACCTAGTAGTCTATCAAATATACCTATGGTCGGTGATGCGTTGACCTATGAAAATTTTTCAATGACGTTTATCGTTGATGAGGAATTAGAGAATTTTCAAGAAATATATGAATGGATGGTTAATATGGGATTTCCATATAAGCATTCACAGTATAAATCAAAAGAACGTGCTGATGGTCAGAATCAACGTAAGGGTGACCGTATTTTATATGATGATATAATTATTACTATATTAAGTAGTAAGAATAATCCTATTGTAAGATGTAAACTTTTCGAGGCTTTTCCAATATCATTGGGTGGGTTGACATATACTCAAACACAACCAGATGTTGAATATTTAACATCAACAGTTGAGTTCGCTTATATGTACTACGAATTCAAATCTGTATAAATAAAATTGAGAGGACAGATTGATACAGCCCGAAATGTTTTAAGCTACTTTCTAATAGTTTACACCAGTAGCAATATATGTTTTGAATCCGGGTGGGAGGATCATCTGTCCTCTTTTTTAATATGGAGATATAATGCAGTTTAGTGAGTTACAATCGTTAGTTGAAATTGATTTGAGAATTGATGATACTGAGTTAGATTTGGAGGCCATTCGGACTCCACAGATACACGGTAAGTATTTAAATTTCTATACACAATTTACTCTACAGCTAAAAAAGGCTGAAGATGAAAGAAAAACTATGTATAGAGATAAGTGGGAATATTATACTGGAAAAGCTGATCCAGATGTGTATCGAGAGAAACCATTTGACTTGAAAGTATTGAAACACGATGTACAGATGTACATTGAGGCTGATGAAGAATATCAGTTATTGAGTCAGAAAGAGGCTTATTTGAAAAGTATGGTTGACTATACAAACCGTACATTATCTCAAATAACAAATAGGTCTTTTACTATAAATAATGCTATAAAATGGAAGATGTTTTTACACGGTGAGTAATGGAAATCAATATTGAGAAGTTCAATGAAATTTATATCCGAATACAATGCGAACCTAGCATTGCTAAAGAACTATATGAGTTCTTCTCGTTTGAAGTACCAAATGCAAGATATATGCGGGCGGTGCAAAATCGTATCTGGTCCGGTCGTGTACATTTATTCAGTCCTGCTACTGGTAAAATATATTTGGGATTATTCCCTTATGTCAAGAAGTTTTGCGAGAAACAGGGTTATAAAATCAATGTCATCGGATCAATAGATGCCGAAAATGGAAT
>DQKQ01000209.1 GCA_015660615.1 Flavobacteriales bacterium | reverse complement strand
GCTGATGCTCCTGCTGCTGACGTTGCCGCTGATGCTCCTGCTGACGTTGCCGCTGATGACTCAGCTTCTGAAGATGTTACAGAATCATCAAATGATGACACTGAAACGGACTCATCTGAAGAAAAGAAAGAAAACTAAATATTATTTTTATATATTTCAAAGGGTATCTGAAACGATACCCTTTGTTCGTTTATAAATTATCATATTTTACTTTGAATAATTGATTAAGATTTCATTAGTAGAATTATCTTTGCACCATGCAAGGATTACGTCGTTTAGATCTACCAGCAATTCTGTTATTAGAAGACGGTACAATTTTTAAGGGTAAAGCTTTGGGTGCTCAAGGAACTACCTATGGTGAAATCGCTTTTAATACTGGGATGTATGGATATCAAGAGATATTTACAGATCCGAGTTATCACAAACAAATGCTTGTAATGGCTACGGCTCATATTGGGAATTACGGTGTGCACGATGATGAGGTTGAGTCTTCTAATGTTAAGGTTGCTGGGATTGTTGTAAGAAACTTCTCCACAGTAGCTAGTAGAGTAGATAGTTCAGGAACTTTACAGGCAGATTTAGAAAAAAACGGCACTGTTGGAATTAGTGATATCGACACGCGTGCGCTTGTTAGACATATCAGAAATAATGGGGCGATGAATGCTGTATTATCTACCCAAGAGTTTGATATTAAAAAATTAAGAACGATTCTTGATTCAGTTCCTTCAATGGATGGGCTTGAATTGAGTAGTGAAGTTTCTGTCACTGAATCTTTTGATTTTAATATGACTGGCGGACATAAAGTTGCTTTAATTGATTTTGGTTTTAAAAGAAGTATAGCTACTTGTTTAAGTGATAGGGGGTGTTTAGTTAGAGTGTTTCCATGGAATGTGTCTGCTGAAGAAGTGCTAGAGTGGAGTCCTGATGGTATAATGCTATCAAATGGTCCTGGAGATCCATCTGCTATGAAGTCTGTGATTACTGAAGTTGGAAAACTAGTTGAGTCAGAGTTGCCAATTTTCGGCATCTGTTTAGGGCATCAACTTTTATCACTAAGTCAAGGTTTAGAGACTAAGAAAATGTTTAATGGGCATAGAGGTGTGAACCATCCTGTGAAAAATTTAATTACAGGTAAATGTGAAATTACTTCTCAAAATCACGGTTTTGTTGTAAGTCATGAATCAGTAAAAAATAACAGTAATGTTGAAGTCACCCACATTCATTTAAATGATGATACTATTGCCGGAATTCGTTTAGTAAATAAGCCTGTGTTTTGTGTACAATATCATCCTGAAGCATCTGCTGGACCTCATGATAGCAGATATTTGTTTGATGATTTTGTTGAGTTGATTAATGAGTTTAAATATGCTAGTGTAAAGTAAAAATATAATGAGTAACATTGAAATAATTCACGCACGACAGATTTTAGATTCTAGAGGGAATCCTACTATAGAAGTGGATGTAGTTACTGAAGAAGGTGCTTTCGGAAGAGCAGCAGTACCATCTGGTGCTTCAACAGGAATACATGAAGCAGTTGAATTAAGGGATGGTGGAAACACCTGGATGGGTAAAGGAGTTACATTAGCTGTAGAACATGTGAATGAAGTTCTGAATGAAGAGCTTCACGGATTAGATATTACAGAGCAGAGGTTAATTGATCAGATTATGATTGATATTGACGGGACAGAGAATAAGTCTAATCTAGGAGCTAATGCAATCTTAGGTGTTTCATTAGCTGTTGCTAAAGCAGCTGCTGAGACGGTTAGACAGCCTCTGTATAGGTACATTGGTGGTGCTAACGTGGGGATTCTTCCAGTTCCGATGATGAATATCTTAAACGGTGGGTCACATGCTGATAACAAGATAGATATTCAAGAATTTATGGTGATGCCTGTTGGTGCCTCATCATTTTCTGAAGGTCTGAGAATGGGGACAGAAATATTTCATTCTTTAAAGGAAGTTTTGCAGGCAGAAGGACATTCTACAAATGTTGGAGATGAAGGTGGATTTGCTCCTAACTTAAAATCCAATGATGAAGGCGCTGAGTTTGTGTTAAAGGCTATCGAAAAAGCTGGATATAAACCAGGAGACGATGTGTTACTTGCTTTCGATGCTGCCGCATCCGAGTTTTACGATAAAAAATCAGGCATTTACAAATTTGATTCCACAGGTGATGAACTGACCGGTGAAGAGATGGTTGAGTTTTGGTGTGATTGGAGCAAGAAGTATCCTATAGTTAGTATTGAAGATGGTTTAGATGAAGACGACTGGGATTCATGGAAGCTTTTAACGGACCGTTTAGGAAAGGATGTTCAATTGGTAGGGGATGATTTATTTGTCACGAACGTGAACAGGCTTTCAAAAGGTATTGAACAAGGTGTTGCAAATTCAATCCTAATTAAAGTAAACCAAATAGGCACTCTAAGTGAAACTTTGGATGCTGTTGAAATGGCACATAGGGCAGATTACACTTCAGTTATAAGTCATAGAAGTGGTGAGACTGAGGATACTACAATTGCAGATTTAGCAGTGGCTCTTAATACAGGCCAAATTAAAACTGGTTCAGCAAGTAGATCGGATAGAGTAGCCAAGTACAACCAGCTCCTTAGAATAGAAGAAGAGCTTGGTGGAATGGCTATATATAAAGGACGTGATTTTAGATCTTAGTCGCATTTAGCGCATAAAGAGCAATTCCGGCAGATACAGACACATTTAAACTAGCAGTATTTCCGACCATAGGGATTCTGATTCTATTGTCACATAGTTTCATAACCTCTGCGGAAATGCCGTAACCTTCGTCACCTAAAACAAGACAATAGGGAGCTTGAATAGTGTTTTCAGGCAATCCGACAGCGCTTTTTTCAGACAAAGCGACGCAAGCAACTCCACTGTTTTTTAGAAATTCAAGAGCGGATGAAATATTGGAGACTCTACAAACAGGAAGTCTTAACAAAGCGCCGCTAGAGCTTTTGATTGCACCATCAGTTATTGATGCAGATCCTTTTTCAGGAACAATTAAAGCGTGCGCGCCAAAACATTCTGCAGATCGAGCTATTGCACCTAAATTACGAACGTCAGTAATTCCGTCAGCGGCAATTAACACAGGTGCTTCACCACGTTCAAACGCACCTAAAACAATTTCATCAAGTGGCTGATATGTAATTGGAGAAAGAAAAGCCACCATACCTTGATGGTTTTTTAGAGTAATAGCGTCAAGCTTTTCTCTAGGAACCATTTTTATAGGTATCCCCATAGATCGTATTCGGCCAAGTAATTTATTTAGCCTGTCATTTGGTGAGCTACGAAGTACTAAAACGCTATCTAATTCTTTCCCTGCGTCGAGTGCTTCGGCTATTGGGTGAAAACCAAAGACAAATGTCTTTTCTGAAGGTCTACGTGGGCCACTATATATTGGTTTTGATTCCATAGGTGCAAGGTACTACGTTCAATCGTTTTGTACCCTTCCATTTCTCCAACTTGTGACCATTCTGTCCCAAGAACTTCTATATGAAATGCTTCTTTCTAATCTATATCTATTGTTGTCAAGGTCGTGGATTTTTCTTTTGAATCTAAATGTCAGAGTGTTAGATGTTCCTTCTTCTCCATATGTCCAGATTTCTGTCCAATAATCTCTTCTAACTCGATAAGGAACACCATAAATAATATGTATCATACCTCTATCTGTTCTCCAGCCTTCCTGTAATCCGGAAAATGATAGGTTAGCTTCCTCAACTCTTGCATAGTAAGTCCTTATTAATTTCCTTGTCTTATCAGGAGACTTACCACATGAAAGCCAAAATTCATCTAATGCGATTTTCGGGTTGGAAGCTTTAAGCAAAGCAGAAAACTCGCTCCGTGTTGCAATATATCTAACAGATTCGATAAGGTGTCTAACATTTTTAAGTGAAGGGAATTCAGCAGACATTCCATGTATTACCAAGCTCAATTCTTTATCAGGAGAAGTAAATACCTGAGAACCATCTAAGACAATCCAGTTATCATTAATTGTGCTATGTGGCCTAGCTTTTATTGTGTCTAATGGATTGCGATAACTTGAATACGGAGGAGCTGGAAGTTTGTTTTCTGGAATAACATGGTTTACATCCCATGTAGTATTAACATCTGTAATTATTGATATTTTAGAGCCAATAGATATGAATCCATTATATATAGGCCAATTCTCCTCGGTACTCCAAGCAACAATATTTTCAACTTCTCTTATTGCTGATTGAGAAGAATTACGGTTTAGATCCTTAACGGAGTACTGAAGCCATGAATTATCTAGCTCATTTTCAGATTTTTTCAAGTCGAATCTTTGTCTAATCCATCTTGGGGAATTGTTTGACAAAGTATCTGTTAATAGCCATTTTTGAGAATTAAAGATTAACTCCAAATTAGCTGTAAAGGGTGCTTTATCAAACTCTCTTGTATATAAAAGTTCTTCCCTGCTGATTTTAAGGAATACTGATAATGTGTCATAATAAAAAAAGGGAATTACTTCGGCATGAAGAGAAGTTGATTCGTAATCATATGGTCGTCGCGTTGTTGTGGAGTCATAAATTAATGAAGTAGAACAAGAGGTCGCTATCAAGGCAATAACGAAAAGTTTAAACATGAAATAAATACAGTATCTCATGAATCTTAATCTGAGTCAGAGTCTGAAATAAACTTTTCAGGTATTTTCTTATTTACGTCAAGCCCCAATTTTCTCAATTTCTCAGCTTGACCAACTAAGTGTCCTGAACCCTTGCTTAGTTTACTAACTGCTTCTTGATATGCATTGTCAGCTTTTTTAAGATGATCTCCAATTGAGTCCATTGAATTCGTAAAGCTCACAAACTTTTCGTACAGAAGTTTACCTCGCGATGAGATTTCAATAACGTTAGTCCTTTGAAGCTCTTGGCGCCAGATATAGCTTACAGTTCTCAATGTTGCTAGCATAGTCGTTGTAGAGACCAACAGAACTCTTGCTGCTAAACCTTCCCTTTGAATAGCTTGAAGCTCTGGTCCAATAGCAAAATAGGCTGGCTCAATAGGGACAAACATTAAAGTGTAGTCCACGGATTTGTCATAAAGGCTTGCATAATCTTTTTTTGCAAGAGATCGAATGTGATTCCTCATGCTCTGAATATGCTCTTTTAAGAAAACTTCTCGTTCAAGATCATCTTGCGTGTTTACGCATTTCTCATATGCAGTAAGGCTGACCTTAGAATCAATGACAAGAACTTTTTCATCAGGTAGTGACACGAGAAAGTCAGGTCTCAGGTTTTTACCATCGTCAGATTTAACGGACGTCTGAGTTGTGAAATGTATTCCTTTTTTTAAGCCCACATCCTCTAATAATCTTTCAAGTTGATACTCTCCCCAGTCTCCTTGAATTTTAGACTCTCCCTTTAATGCTCTTACTAAATTATCAGCTTGTTCACTTAGCCCCATATTCATTTTAGCTAAATCATCCAACTCCTTATTTAATTCGCCTAACCATTTTTTCTCCTCACCATAGTACTTTTCCACTTGATTCTTAAATCCGAGCATTTGTTCTTTAACCGGGTTGAGTAGTTGTTTAAGACTTTCGGTATGCGCACCCTCTAATTGGGTTTGAGATCTTTTTGTAGCAGTATCTAGCACATCTCTTGCTACATCTTCAAGATTCTTACGTTGTGTTTTAACTTCCTCATTCCATTTTATTTCAGCATTTTCCTGGTATTCGATAGAATCTTCAACTTTTTGTTCCAGTTTCCCCACTTTTACTTTCAGGTTTACAATTTCATTTTCCTTTACTTCAAGTGTCTTTTGTAAGTCATCAAGTTTAACGGATCCTGTGTCAGAATTATTAAACCCAGTTTTGAGAGCTCTTCGTCTTGTCGCAATAATCCAAGTAATTGCAATATTTATACCTAGAAATAAAATAATAGTCTCGTTCAAAGTTTGTGGTTTTAGGTAAAGATAAGGGTGAGGTAAGTATTATATGAACTCTCTTATGGAATTTTAATGTACTTGAGGTAAATTTGTACAAATGAATATTTTTGTGTAAATGAAGTTATTATTCGCGCTATTTTCACTTTTTGTTTGGGTATTGCCAAACTCAGTTGCAGCACAAGTTGGCGATGGTATTTCAACGGGTAAAGATTTAGTTTATGGAGAGGATGGAATAGATATTTTATATAGTCATACTTCAGGTGTGCATCTTATTGCACACTCTCAAGGTGCTGGAATTGGAGCTCATTATGGTTTGTTTATAAATGCAAAAACATCGAGATCCATTAATTCAGATTTACTCTTCTTTAAACACGAAAAAGAAGAAAGAACTTCAAATCCTGTTTATAATGATGGTTTGCCATATATTTTCGGTAAGCTAAATAGTTTTTTAATTTTTAGAATTAATATTGAGACTCGTAAAGAGATCACTCCTAAGCTTAGAAATGGAGCTGTTAAGGTTGAGAGGGTTTTTCGTTACGGAGTAGGTTTGGGCTTTGAAAAGCCAGTATATTTAGAGATAGGTTATCCCGAAATCATGTATGATTATCTCGTAACAGAACGATACAATCCTGACGAGCATTTTTATAATGATATTTATGGCCGCTCGCCGTGGGTAAATGGACTTGATGAAATGAAAGTTATTCCAGGCGGTAATTTAAGCTATGGATTGAGTTTTGAGTATGGAGATGTTCGTGGAAGGACTAGATATATTGAGATGGGAACATCACTAGATGTTTTTGTTAGACCTGTTGAAATAATGGCAGTTCAATTCGTAGAAAGCCAGTTGTTATTTTTAAGCCTTTATATTAAAATTGGATTGGGGGCAAATTGGACACAAAAGTGATAACTTGAAGTTAAATTATTAAGTTATAATAACGACATTTGCATAATGTCAGATACAACGATTTCAAAACGCATACCTAAACCTAGTTGGCTTAGAGTGAAACTACCTACTGGCGAGACTTATAAAAAAGTTAGGGAAATAGTATCTGAGCACCAGCTTCATACTATTTGTGAGAGTGGCCATTGTCCTAATATGGGAGAATGTTGGGGAGAAGGGACTGCGACGTTTATGATTCTAGGTAATATATGCACAAGATCTTGTGGCTTTTGTAGTGTAGCAACAGGAAAGCCAGAGCCCGTAGATCCTTTTGAGCCTGTTAAAGTTGCACAATCGGTTAAGCTGATGAATGTTAAGCATGCAGTTATAACTTCTGTAGATCGTGATGAATTAAAGGATGGAGGAGCTACAATTTGGGCGGAAACAGTGAGAGCAATAAGACACCAATCACCAGGAACAACACTAGAAACGCTTATTCCGGATTTTGCAGGCAAATGGGATAATTTGCAGCAAATAATTGATGTTGCACCAGAAGTTGTAAGCCACAATATTGAAACTGTAAGACGTCTAACAAAAGAAGTAAGAAAACAGGCTAAATATGAAAGATCACTTGAAGTGTTGAAGCGTTTAAGCGATTCCGGAATACGGACAAAAAGTGGAATGATGCTTGGGTTAGGTGAGACAAAAGAGGAAGTTGTTGAGTCTATGGATGATCTTATAAATGTTGGGGTTAAAGTTCTAACATTAGGTCAATATCTTCAGCCAACTCCTAGTCATTTGCCTGTATTTGAGTTCATTCATCCTGATTTATTTGAAGAGTTTCGAGTATTAGCTTTAGATAAAGGATTTATGTATGTGGAAAGCAGCCCACTTGTTAGGTCTTCTTATCACGCAGAAAAGCATGTGAAATAATCAGTATTGTTGTAACTTCCCCCGGCATTTATTAGAATAGCAAAAATTCAATTATATGGTTTCAAAGTACTTACCCTTCGTTGCAGTTGCAGCTATTACGTTAATTTGGTGTATTTCTCCTGATAAAAATGAATTAACAGATGTAACCTACTCTCCAAGAAATGTAGAGAATGCAATTCAAAGAGATGCCAATGGTGCAGCTGAAATTACTCGCATGTTGTTAGCGGATGTAGAAACAGGTGAAATAAACTCTAAAGGTCTTAGTGAGTTAAGAGAAGATGTCTTAAAATTTGCGTCTGCTCAATCACGCGCAAACTCTAAAACCACTGATATATCTTGGTCTGAAATGGGGCCTGATAACGTTGGAGGTCGTACAAGAGCTATAGTTGCTGTTAATGAAGACCTCATATATGCAGGGGCTGTTTCAGGTGGACTGTGGAGATCTAATGATGGTGCTAACACTTGGAATCAGGTAACTGGTATGCCGTTTTTCATGATTGCATCAATAGCTGTTTCAGATAACGGTGATATTTATGTAGGAACCGGATCTAATTTTGATTATTCAGGTGGTGAAGGTAATTCTGGATTCAGAGGTCGCGGTATATGGTGGAGTAATGACGGAGGAGAGACATTCAGTATTGTTGATGGGACTGACCCCGGTGAGTTTAATAATGGGAACTGGTCTTCTAATGATGCCTTAGTTAAGCACCCTAACTATGATAATAGAGTTTGGTATGGTTCTAATTCATCATTTGGAACAATTGAGAATGGTGTTATAGATATTAACCCTGCAAGTGGTGGACCTGGAGGTGGAGTTACGGATATTACAATTGCACCTGATGGATCTTACATGCTTGTGGCTGCTTCAAATGGAAGGGTGTATCGTTCAACAAACGAACAATTTTCAAACTTCGAATCTATTACAGCAGGTGGTTCTAGTAATGGGAGTTTACCTCAGAGTGGTATAGGACGTGCTAGAATTGCTATTTCACAAGATGATGCTAATCATGCATTTGCACTATACTCAACATCTGGCGGTCTTTTTTACGGTTTATATCACTCTGACAATGCTGGTCAAGATGGTTCTTGGACAGTTTGCTGGCCTGGAGGAGTAGATACTTCAACACCTCTTCCACGAGCACAGGGTGTATATGATTTGGCATTAGGTATTAAGAAAGGACAACCTGATCTTGCTTATGTTGGGGGTATTTCTCTCTGGAGATCTGGTCCCAATCAACAAGCAGAACCGGCAGCAGCTTCATTTGATTTCCCGGGATTTCCATATGGAGTTCACGCAGATTTACATGAAATTATTTTTACTGAGGAAGGGACGATGTTCGTTGCAAGTGATGGAGGGCTTTACAAAAGTGATGACGGGGGTATGAGTTACACAGAGTGTAATAATAACTATAATGTCACCCAATTCTACGGCATGGCTCACAGTGCTGGAACTGCAGTTTTAGGTGGAACTCAAGATAATGGATCTTTATTTATTCCGGGAGATGGCTACTTTTTAACGGATGAGCATGCCATCGAAGTACATGGAGGAGATGGATTTGATTGTGCGATTAGCCAAGTGACGGAATCTCCAGAACAAACTTATGCATGGTTTGCAGCTTCTCAAAATGGAGGCTTAGCTCGTGGAACAGTCTCACCGGGTGCTGTCTCTAACCTTGGTGATTTTTGGGATAATGATATAACTGATTTGATTAATGATGACGGAGATTTAGGTCAGTTCTACACCTGTCTTCGTCTGTATGAAGATACTGAAGATGAAGATTCTCAGCAAAACATCATCCTTGTAAATCCTTATGGGGAAACAGTTACTGATAGCACATTTGTACTACATACGAACAGTCAGAATCTCCCTCTTGAATATACTTTAGGTGATGGAGAGGAGCTGTTATTCTATGATTCGCTTGTTAGACCTGAACGTCTGCTTAGTGAGATTTTGACAGAAGATCCCGATTACTTCTGGCTAGCTCCACAAATTGCTCAAGAACAATTTATTTGTTGGGATGATACTTTAGGTATAGATACAGTTCAAGTGATTGAGTCTATAACTATTCTATACGACTCAGTATATGCACCTCTAATTGATGAATGGTTAGTATATGAGCTTGATGCTGATACTATTTTCGGTAGTGACATCCTGTTTGACGTTGTAGAGGTGTGTGACTCGATGTATTTCTACGCAGCTGACACTATACTTGAGGAGCCAGGGAGAATACTTGTTCATGATCCTTACACCACTATGTTAAGCATAGGTTTTGTTGGTTCACAAGGAGTTTGGATGACAAGAGAAGGATTAAACTTTAATACAACCCCTGATTGGTTCCGTTTAGGTTCAGCTCCTGTTGGAGGAGGTGCTAAATCAATTGAATACGTTGTAAATGATGTAGATCATGGAGGTGACGTGATGTTTGTAAGTGGTTGGAATGCAACCCTTGTTAGATTTTCAGGTCTAAAAAATGTATACTCTCAAGATGATGTTGAAGATCATGTTGTAATGGAGACACTTGTATCTCAAGCGGGAAGCGCAATAACTGGAGTCAGTGTAGATCCTAACAATGCAAATCACGTTGTGTTTACTGTTGGTGGATACGGTAACGTAGCTTCTGGTAAAGTGAGAGAGTCATGGGATGCTTTATCTGAGTCTCCTACTTTTACTAATATTTGGTCAGTACCAACTTTAAGTAAGATGCCTATATATGATGTTGTAATAGACTTCCAAGATGAGTCTGGTGCAACAATTATCATAGGTACAGAGTATGGAACGTTTATTACTGATAACGGTGGTTCTGATTGGACGATCGCTAATTTAGGAATGGCAGTTACATCGGAAGAATTAACAACGCCAGTCTTTGACTTAAAACAGCAGTGGAGGTCAGAGACTAATTGGAGTTATCCCTCAAACACCGGAGCGATATATGCTGGGTCACATGGTAGAGGTATTTTCCGATCAGATTCATTCCTAGGAGCAGAAGAAGTTGTTTCAACAATAAACACTGACTCTGAGACCCTTCTTATCTATCCTAATCCTGTAATAGGTTCATCAGTACAAATTAACACTTCAAATTTTGCGGGTAATACTTCAATTGAAGTTTACGACCTTCAAGGAAGAATGGTTTCTTCTAAGATACTTGATAACATAAACTCAAGTGAGAGTGTTTTAGTTGACGTTAGCGATCTAAGTAACGGAACTTATGTAGTTCGTGTTGCGAGTGATTCAAAAGTACTAGCAACAAAACTGATTATTAGAAGGTAATTAAGAAGAGTTTGATATAAAGAGTTTGATATAAACAGGGAAGCAATTGCTTCCCTTTTTTTATTTACTTAATGTTAGTTTCCCTCCAATGAGTTTAGCGGAACTATAATGAGTAATCCAATCTCCAATATTTATATATCTCGAAGGCATTGTGCGATTGCTATTTTCAGGTAACTCAAGGTCAAGTGGGATATGTCTATGTCCGAAAATGAAGCAGTCAATGCTGTAATCAGTTTTTAAGAAATCTACGCAGTACAAGTATAAATTTTCTTCTTGATTCGAT
>DQKQ01000106.1 GCA_015660615.1 Flavobacteriales bacterium | reverse complement strand
CCCGGAATGCTAGAAGGGGTGCTATATGGCTCACAGTAGATGTCGGGTCTTTTATTAGAAGCTTCCTCAATGAGGCCAAGAAGTTGAGAGTCTTCACAGCAGTATATGAGTGTTGCTCCTTGTTCTAAAGTCTCGATAAATTTCCGAAAAGTGTCTAAATAGCTTTCTTCTGTTGGGAAAACATTTATGTGATCCCAGGCAATCCCGGTAATTATAGCTATGTGCGGTCTGTAGTGGAGGAATTTCGATTTACTATCAATAGGAGAACTAAGATATTCATCTCCCTCTATCACCGCCAAGTCGTTTTCTTTGTTTAATTCGAGCATGCGGTCGAACCCTTCGAGTTGAGCCCCAACCATATAATCAGCATTTCTCCCTAAAGCGCTCAAAACATGCAGCAGCATAGATGTAATGGTCGTCTTTCCATGAGAACCCCCAACTACTACACGCTTTTTATCTTTGGTAGCGTTGAATAGAAATTCAGGATATGATTGAACGCTTAACCCTAGCTCTCTTGCCCGTGCAAGTTCAGGGTTGTCTTTTCTCGCGTGCATTCCTAGTATGACTACGTCTATGTTGTTAGTGAGATTCTCAGGGTACCAACCCTCGCAATTAGGTAATAACCCAGCTTTCTCAAGTCGACTTCTACTGGGCTCAAAGATTTGGTCATCACTACCTGACACATTATGCCCGCTGTGTTGTAGAGCAAGGGCGAAATTATGCATAGCACTCCCTCCAATTGCGATTAGGTGAATTCTCATAATGGTAAAGTTGAGGATTCATGGGCTGTTTTTTATGAACTTTAAAATGTTTTTCCCACATTGCAACTATGAAAATTCGTGATGGTGTTTCGGCAACTTTTAAGGCTGTGTCTTTTATGGCTTCGAATGGTCTTTTAATTTGGTTCCTTCCTGCATTTTTTCTAACGATAGCTTTAAGTTTAGGAGCTTTTACTCTAATAGATATGGCAGTTGATTATGCCGATAGTCTTTATACAAATACGTTTGGTGAGCATTCTTTAGTTGTATGTGAAGAAGGTGTGATTGTAATGGATTGCATTGAGGAAATATTCAGAGCAATAGGTTCTTATATGTTGAGTATAGTTGTGTGGGTGGGGCTTTTTTGGTTAAAAGTTAAACTCATGAAATATTTGGTCCTAATTTTTTTAAGCCCCGTAATGGCTATACTGTCTGAACTTACAGAGCAGAAGATTACAGGCGTTGTTCGTCCATTTTCTTTTAGTCATTTTTTACGAGATGTGTTTCGAGGAATGCGCACGGCCTTGCTTTATTTATTTATTGAGCTTTGTCTTGCGATTTTGCTCTTGATTGTGGCTCTCGTTGCTGGTTTTATGTTTCCTATTTTACTTCCAGTGATTGCTCCACTTGAGTTGTTAATTGCTTTTGTTATTGGGGCCTTCTTTTACGGTGCTGCTTCTATGGATTATGTTTGGGAGAGGGAAGGGGCGGGAGCTGTTGAATCTATTCGGATGGCTTTTAAATCTCGCCGTGTTGCTATAGGGTTAGGTAGTGTATTCGCTGTTTTAATGGCAATTCCCATTCTGAACTTTACCCTTGCTCCAATCCTTGCCCCAGCGATTACTGCTGTTGCTGCAACACTTGTGTTGAAAGGGGGTTTTAATTCTTCTGTAACGCTATCGAACCTCACTCAAACAACCGCCGATACTATCTAGATCGTCAAAAAACGAAGGATAGCTTTTAGACACGCAATCAGCATCTAATATCTCGATGTCTGCCGCGCCAGCACAGCCTAAGATAGCCGCAGCCATAACGATTCGGTGATCGCCATGAGGGTTAATACGGCAAGCTTTCGTTTTTTTACAAGGGTGTATAATCAAAGTATCATCCTCTCGTTCGATTCTTACACCAGCTTTAGCGAACTCAGAGATGAGTACTGAGGCTCTGTCAGATTCCTTTGATGAAAGTCTGTTAGCGCCGCTTAAACGAGATGGTTTATTGCTAAAGGCAGCTAGAGCGCATAGAACAGGAAAGAGGTCTGGCGAATTTGATAAGTCTAGGTTAATTGGGCGAGGTCTCTTTTTCTTCAAGCTTAGGCCGTCATCTGTTCCAAGTATATTATAACCGGCGAAGAGCATAGCTCCTTTGATTCCAGAGTCGGCTTGCGTATATATTCCACGTATGCCTTTGATCTCTAAGTCAGGGCTAGCACATAGTCCGCCAAGAACGAGGAGGGCTGAGGCGGCACTCCAATCTCCGTCTATTGATAGAGGGAGGGAGCGAGAGGTTTGGCCTGCAGGGATGATGAAGGTGTCGCAGGAATCGAGCGTTTCATGAGTTAAATCAAGGTCGAACGCCCGCATAACTTCAAGCGTCATGTCTATGTAGGGCCGGGAGATTAGGTTGTGAACCACGACCTTTGAATCCTGCTCAGCAAAAGGCAGAGCTAGTAAAAGGCCGGTTAGGAATTGGGAGCTTACGCTACCGTCAACTTCGATTTCACCACCAACTAATGGGCCTTCAATTGTAATGGGTAATGAATTGCCGCCAGTCGTTTTTACTCCAAGAGCAGCGAGGCCGCTAGTGACCATTTCGAATGGGCGATTCATCAATGAGCCTTCACCAGTTAAGGTAAGTGTGTCTAGTGAAAGTGCGGCAATGGGAGCGAACAAGCGAGCTGCAAGGCCAGATTCGCCAGCATTTAATTTTTTACTTCGTGGGCGAGGTATGCTGGATGGGCAGGGTGTGATACGAACGGCGTCGCTGCCAAGTTCTATTTCGGCTCCAAGGGCGGCGGATATACTTAGAGCGACGTTAGTGTCGTCGCAGTCGCTGAGTCCGTGAAGCATTGTAGGGGAGTCTGCCAATAGGGCAGCTGCGATAAAGCGTGCACTAAGGCTTTTCGAAGGCGGAGCAGTTACTTCACCTGAAAGCGTGCTTGGCGAAACCCGAATTATCATTTTTCAGCGCCAGGTTTACGCCCAAGATAGATGCTAGCTATTCCTCCCGTAAGTGGGATTGCACGTAGGTCAATAAAGCGAGCAGTTTTCAGACGTTCTAAGAATTCTGCACCTTCTGGGAAGGCTTTTACACTTTCTGGCAGGTATGTGTATGCGGCTGGATCTTTAGAGATTAACCGGCCTAATACTGGCATGACATGTTTAAAATAAAATCCGAACAATTGCTTGATAGGAAATGATTTAGGATTGCTAAATTCAAGTATTACTGTAAGTGAACCGGGTGTCAGGACTCTGTACATTTCAGAAAGACCACGGTCTAAGTCTTCGAAGTTTCTAACACCGAAGGCCACTGTGTATGCATCGAATGTTTCGTCCTTAAATGGCAGGTTTTCAGAGTCGCCTTGGATTAAAGTGATGCGGTCAGTGAGACCTTTTGCTGCCACCTTTTTTATGCCCACATCTAACATCCCCTGTGAAAGATCCATGGCTGTCATTTGTGACGGAAGTCCCATACGCACAGCTTCTATTGCGAAATCCCCTGTTCCCGTAGCCATATCTAGAATCGTTCTAGGTGTGCGTGTTTCGCGTTTCAGTATCCGGATGCATTTTTTACGCCAAAGCACATCAATTCCCATTGAGAAGAAGTGATTCAGGAAATCGTACTTAGGAGCTATACTGTCGAACATACGCTCGACTTGTTTCTTTTTAGTTTCCTCGGAAACCGCTGTATATGGTGTAACTTTTCTGCCCATTTTCTATTTTACTTTCCAAATTCGCGGAATTCGTTAAATGTCATACCTCAACTATGAGTTTTTCTAAATCAACTGTTACTACACCGCTGTGTTCACATACCTGACCTGCAGCAATATTTGCTACTTCGGCGATTTGCAAAGGTGTAGCGCCAGCAGCGAGCATAAGAGATGCTGTTGCGATGACTGTGTCACCAGCTCCACTAACGTCTATGACGTTGCTGGGTCTTGATTTGATGTGGCGGTGGTTAGTTGCATCGGTATTTTCACCTACAGGACAATGAATCCACATACCATGAGATCCCAATGTGGTTATAGAAATCTTAGGTGAAATCTTGTCGTGTAATTCATTTAAAGCATCGGGAAGTCCCATAGGAAGAT
>DQKQ01000040.1 GCA_015660615.1 Flavobacteriales bacterium | reverse complement strand
TCGCTCAGGACCTGAACGCCTACCACAGCTTAGACGCTGAGGTTGAGCTCACTCAGATCCTCTCCGAGCAGGTTGCTCTAGAGCTTGATAGAGAGATCCTCAACGATCTTCTCTCCCAGGCCAAGACCAACTATTACTGGTCCAGATCTCCTGGTAAGTTCGTCAACAAGAAGACTGGTAGTGCTCAGCAACGCGGTTCTTCCCTTGATCCCGGACCTGCCTTTACTGGTACAGTTCGCGAGTGGTATGAGACTCTTATCGAGACCGTTATCGATGTCGCTAATGAGATTCATCGCCTTACCCTTCGTGGATCGGCAAACTTCATGGTCGTAAGTCCAGACGTTGCCACAATCCTCGAGGCTTCTGTTCTCTATCGTCCCAAGTATACCTTGGACGGTGACGGACAGGTAGGTGCTCCGATGAATCTTGGTGCTGAAGCCGTTGGTACACTTAGTAACCGTTTCACGGTCTACAAGGATCCTTACTTCCCACGAAATAAGATCCTCGTTGGCTACAAGGGCGGAAGCTATTTGGAGACTGGATACGTCTATGCTCCATACGTACCACTGATCGTCACACCTACTATCTTCGCTCCAGAGGACTTCACACCCCGCAAGGGCGTGATGACTCGATACGGTAAGAAGATGGTTCGTTCTGACTTCTACGGTTCGGTTACGGTGCAGGATCTTAACATTATCTAATCTGATTAGGTAAATTCCTATACTAAGGGCGGCCCTTCGGGGTCGCCCTTTTTATTTTCGATTACAGCTATTATTATAGAGCGAGCAGCATATTTAGTGATAGGCCTGGTCTATTTAATCAGCCGACAGCCCCGGTAGATCAGAAGCATGGGAACAAAAAAGGAGAAAGATTATGCCAAAAGTAACAGTAACAGGCGCTAAAGGCCTGGTCCAATCGACCGGCAGCGGTGTCGATTTAACAGAGACAACTTTGGTTGCTAGACCAAAGGTCACAACAGTAAGTGCAAATACCACGCTTACGCAAGCAGATAGCGGAGGAGTTTTCCTCGTAGGAACAGATGCTCTGACAATTACGCTTCCAGCTACTGTAGCTGGAGTTGATTATACGATCGTAAACACCATGGCAGATGCTGGGAATCTTCTCACGATCAGCCCGAATGCAAGCGACGGTATCCACGGAACAGCCACTTTAGCAGCTACGGTTGTCCAATTCAGTGGCACTGATGATGCCGATATCTCCCTCACCAAGGCCACCGGATTCACCGGCAATTTTATTAGATTGGTCGGCGATGGCAGCGTAGGTTGGATGGTTGTTGGATCATCTGGAATTTGGGCTAACTAACGTATTGCCTTATTTTTTTGAGGTTATAATATATTAAAGCCGGCGTGATTTCACGCCGGCTTTTTATTTTAACGTAATAATTAATAGTATACTATTTAAGTCATGGATGTGCATGTGTATAAAGAGGAGAAAAGATGGCAAGCAGCGTTAAGTCAGCTAGTCTTCCCACCGTATTCCCTGTTCCATCTAGAAAGAATAAAAAAGAGGAAGAAATAAAAATGAGCGGAAAACAAAAAGAGAGCCTTTACGATGATGATTTTGACTTTGTCGAAGCTTATGACGAGGATCCAGCCGATGCTGATGAGAGGATG
Source organism: Flavobacteriales bacterium (assembly GCA_015660615.1). Lineage (GTDB taxonomy): Bacteria > Bacteroidota > Bacteroidia > Flavobacteriales_D > Sanyastnellaceae > UBA974. The sequence goes on along the minus strand of DQKQ01000040.1, from coordinate 1,979 downwards.
CTTCCAGAGAATGAAGCCGTATCAGCTATTTCTTGTGCTTTTATTGGTATAGGTGGAGGCGGCGGAAAATTAGCTAAGGCTTTTTTGGATTTGGGGTTCAATAAGACTTTGCTGGTGAACACCACTGAAAAAGATCAGCCAGCAGGAGTTCCTGAGGAACACTTCTTGTTAATACCCGGCGCAGATGGCGTGGGTAAAGACGTGGCCCTGGGGAAAGATGTCCTTGGTGATAATGGCGCCCTAGTCGAAGATTCACTCAGAACCCGAATTGGGAAAGTAGATTGGTTATTTGTGCTGGCCGGTGGCGGCGGTGGTACTGGAAGCGCATGCGTTAGCTTGCACGCTTCGTTAGATAGGTATTTAAGCTCTGTAAGCGCTATTGGCAATGTAGTTTACATTGCGACAAAACCTTCGGCCCAAGAGCTTCTTAATCCCACCATTGCTTCTAATAGTGAGTTGCTCTTAAAAGATATATCAAGTTATCCTCACATTGTTCTTGATAATGAAAGACAGCTGCAGCTTTTAAGAGGAAAAGTTGGAATGCTTGGAATGTATCCGGCAGCTAATAAAAACTTTGCTAAACTTATCGCTCAAGTTCTTAAATTAGCTGAAGAGACTTCACCAATTCAAACATTTGATTCTAAAGATTTAGAAAAATGTCTTTCTTCTCCAGGGCGGATGATGGTTGGAAGTACAGTTATTAGAGATGTAAGTTCTAGAGATTTAGGCTCTACTCTCTATCAAGGATGCATTAAGTCTTCCCCATGTCCTGCCCCTGCCAAAAGATCAAAAACTGGTGTTATGCTCTTAGTAGTAACACCAGAAATGGCTGCAGATCCTGACGTAAGTAATAAAATTGAAGCTGCATTTTCTTATGTTGGGGGTCGAACTGACACTTTATTCTCTGGAGTTTATTTAAAAGATAGGCTGCCTGGATTAATTGCTATATCCATTCTTGGTGGAATGTAAGATAAACTTGAAAAAATAATTTGTTGATTCTCGTGTAAATTTTACACGCAGAATTTTATGAGGGCAAAAGCCCTATTAATAGCTCCAAGAATCTATCACTATGTATCTTATATTTAGATACAGGATTTCTTGGAGCTTTTGTATGTCCACCGCTTTTTATAAAACGTTGAACCCGACGCCGTTCGGAGTTTTTGATGATGAGGCCGACTTTCAAAGTGATGCGGACTCTGTTGTCAAATTTGTTAAGCGTAAGCTCGGTGACGATATTCTATCTGTAGAATTAACTAAAAAGCAGATTTGGGCATGCTTTGAAGAATCATCCATGGAATATGGTACTCTAGTTAATGAGTACCAGACAAAATCGCAGCTTTCTAATTTAATGGGAATTTCTACTGGATCTAATGTCCAAGGAAAATATGCTCACGAAACTTTGGACTTCATTCTCCGACTTTCAGAACCCTACGCTCAAGAAGGCGGAATTGGTGGATCATACAACACCGTTTCAGGATCTATAGAGTTAGTAAAAAACCAGCAAGATTATGATATATACGACAATCTCAAAGATGGTGCTGGAAATCTAATATTTTCTTCTAGCATGAATAATGATGGTGCCGGCAGATTAAAAATCTTAGAGATATATCACTTCAATCCGCAAGCGGCTTATCGTTTCTTTGATACTACTTCGGCAATCAATTATCTTAATAATGAATTTTCTTTTGAATCTTTTACACCAGAGACAGTTTTTTATGTCTTGCCAGTGTTTGAAGACGTCCTCCGAGGAGGTCAAATGGACCTTTCCAACAGAGTAAGACGGTCAAATTATTCATATAGAACGCAAGGCACAAAAATAAGAATTTTTCCAGCACCCACAGCAGATGATCCTAAAAAACTTTGGTTTAGAGTTGGCTTTGGAAATAATCCATTTGATCCAGGGTATAACGATGGAACTATTAATGGGGTATCTCTGCCTTCTAATGTTCCATTCAACTGGATTAAATACGCGACTATTA
>DQKQ01000273.1 GCA_015660615.1 Flavobacteriales bacterium | reverse complement strand
TTCTTTCCAATGCATTTTGTAGGACTTGCAGGAGCTCCTCGTAGATACTATGATGCTTCGCATTTCGACTTCTTGAGTGAAACAGCAGATTTACAACCTATTATTTCTGTGTTTGCTATTATCGGATCATTGGCACAATTAATTTTCTTATTCAACTTCTTTTACAGCATCTTCCGTGGACAGAAAGCAGTACAGAACCCTTGGAAAGCGAATACACTTGAGTGGACAACACCAGTTGAGCATATGCACGGTAACTGGCCTGGTGCATTGCCAGAGGTTCATCGTTGGGCTTATGACTATAGTAATCCTGCTCATGAAGAAGATTTCGTTCTTCAGACTACACCACTTAAAGAGGGTGAAGTAGGTCATTAGACGTTATATTAGATAAAATATTAAGAACCCTTCGGAATTTTCCGGAGGGTTTTTGCTTTTAGATTACCTTGCACTTATGGAGCCTAATGAAGATTTTGATATGAGAGACAATTCTTCTCAGAATACAGACAGTGAATTTGAGCAAGTATTAAGACCGGCACATTTTGATGATTTTACTGGTCAGAGGGCTGCTATGGATAATCTCCAGATATTCGTTGCTGCTGCAAAACAGAGAGATGAAGCGCTTGATCATGTACTACTTCACGGACCTCCTGGGCTCGGGAAGACGACCTTAGCATACATTATAGCAAACGAGATGGGTGTGAATATCAGGACCACATCGGGTCCTGTATTGGATAAACCAGGTGATCTTGCAGGTTTACTCACTAGCCTTGAAGAAAATGACATTTTATTTATTGATGAGATTCACAGGCTCAGCTCTATTGTAGAAGAATATCTATATAGCGCTATGGAAGACTATAGAATTGATCTAGTTATTGACACCGGGCCCAACGCTCGCACCGTTCAGATTGATATTAATCCATTTACTCTTATCGGGGCAACGACAAGGTCAGGACTTTTAACATCACCCCTTAGAGCAAGGTTTGGGATAAATCTTAGACTTCAATATTATGATTCAAAGACTCTCACAGATATTGTAGAAAGATCGGCGGGGATATTGCAGATTATACATGAGGCTGCTGCAGCTTATGAGATTGCCTCAAGGAGTAGGGGAACGCCTAGGATTGCTAATGCGCTTTTGAGAAGGGTAAGAGATTTTGCACAGATTAAAGGTGATGGTACGATTACATCTTCTGTGACTGAATATGCTCTTGATGCTTTACAGGTTGACAAGAGGGGTCTTGATGAGATGGACAATAGAATTTTGACGGCTCTTATCGATAAGTTCGCTGGAGGCCCTGTAGGGATGACTACACTTGCTACTGCAATTGGTGAGAATTCAGGAACGCTTGAGGAGGTGTACGAACCATTTTTGATACAGGAAGGTTTGCTAATGAGAACTCCAAGAGGGAGACAAGCAACTAAGGCAGCTTTTGAACATCTAGGGCGGACACCAAGTGCAAGGTCTGGGAGTCTTTTTGAATAGATAGATGTGTGTCGCGTTAAACCTAGGTAGTTTTATAGGATGAAAATAAAAACAAATTACGATTGAAGTTTACCTGCAATGTATCCGGTGGTCCATGCTCCCTGGAAATTAAAGCCGCCGGTTATTCCATCTATATCGAGGACTTCACCAGCGAAATAAAGATTTTTACAGACGCGACTTTCCATTGATGTCATACTGATATCTGATAGTTTTATTCCGCCGCAGGTGACGAATTCTTCTTTAAAAGTCGTTTTCCCTTTGACCTCGTAAATATCGTTGAGTAAGATATTGAGTAACTTGTTGCGATTCTTTTTCGAAAGATCAAGCCAAACAGAATCTGGATTTATCTCAACTTTTTCTAGTAAAAATTTCCACATCCGATTAGGTAGCTCGAAAGGACAGGCATTAATTATTTTCTTCTTTCTAATCTTAAGCAACTCCTTGTCTATAATCTCGTTAGCAGCTTCGTCGCTTTTAATAGACAACCAGTTTATTTGAATGTTAAAGTTATAGTTGTTTTCTGCAAGCTTGCGGGCTCCCCACGCTGAGAGTTTTAAAATTGCTGGTCCACTCATTCCCCAGTGAGTTATTAATACTGGGCCAGAATATGAAAGCTTTGTTCCCTGAATACGTACGGTTGCATTTTCTACGACTAAGCCCATTAGAATCTTTACTTGGTCGCCTGGAATGTTAAAAGTGAAGAGCGAAGGAAGGGGAGGTGAAATTGAATGTCCGAGTTGCTGTAACCAGTAAAATCCGCTCATTTTAGGACTCCCTCCCGTTGCTATAATGACTTTGTCAAAATGTTCAGATGTGCCCTCTAAGTGTAATGTGTAACCTTCGTTTTCTGCGACTATTTTTCTAATTGGCGACTGTTCCAGAATTTTTATGTTTTTCTGGGCTGCTTCTTTTAGGAAACAATCAATTATTGTTTGAGAGTTGTCCGTAGTGGGGAACATCCTGCCATCTTCCTCAGCTTTTAGCTCGACTCCTCTCTTAGAAAACCACTCAACTGTGTCTTTAGTTTGGAATATGGAAAATGATTTTTTAAGGTGTTTTCCTCCACGAGGATACGACTTGGATAGTTTGCTTGGACTGAAACACGCGTTGGTGACATTGCACCGACCTCCACCAGAAACTTTTACTTTTGAGAGTAGTTTATTAGATTTCTCAAAGATTGTCACCTTTGAATTTGGGTGATGTTCTTTAACCGAAAATGCAGAAAAGAAACCAGCTGCGCCTCCTCCAATTATTGCGACTTTCATTTTTGAAATAGGTTACTTTAAGTTCATTAGGCAAGAAAAAAGCCCTCATGCAATGAGGGCTTGGTTTGAAAATGTGGAGAGAATTAGATCTCCATACACCTCGCCATAACGGTTGAGGCACCAATCTTTTAAGTTTTGGATTTCTGATTTTTTGAGCCAACGCACACTTTTTTTCAATTCTTTTGCGAATAAAGCGCGGTCAAAACTGACTTTAGAGAGTACCGATTTACAAAATTCTAGCATTTCCTTTGAATAGGTCTAATTGTTACCTTATCCCAACGAACAAGTTCCGAAAATAGTGTGCAATGCATATGGAAAATGATCAAAAGTTATCACAAATGGGTCTGACGCGTATTAGGGTGTGTGCTCATGAGCCCCAACTAAGATGTAATTCATCTGGTATACATCATCCGCATTGAGCTTTAGCTCTCCTGCAAATGACAACCTTTCATCGGTAGCATATTCTCGGGGAGAGTGCCCTTCGAATTGTAAATCTATCACGGTTTCTGGGCCGGCTCCACCACAGAAAAAACAATTGGCAAATGGGTACCTACTGAGAACATAGAAGTCTTCGTCAATATCAACTGGAATAATATAACCTGTGATATAGAATTTCCCTCCTTCTAAATCTTTTACAAGAGGGCCAAATATGGGTTTCCAATAATAGGCATCCAATTCATCTACATACACGTCTTTAAATTCAACATCTGTTAAGTCTTTCCAAGTGAGCTCAGAATAGCTGTCCAATTCTATAGAAGTAGATGCTATAGTATTTGAAGTTGATGCTGTTTTTGCTGTGTAGACAGTACGGATTTGGTCTTTAATAGCTGTACCTTCAGGGGAGGGATGACACATACTACTCCAGTCGAGAGAAACAACAACGACAAGGGCCATTGCACACACAATCCAACTTGAACGAAGGATGGTGTTACTGGGGTTTTTGAGATTCAACATTCGCTTGAGAGAGTTTTCGAAATATCTAAACGCAGAGTTTTGAATGCGGGAAGAGCTGCTGCGATGAGCCCTACAAAGGTAGCGCCTAATGCGAGGTAAATTTCAGATGTGAGAAGGCCTAGGTTACCCAGATCGTATTGAAATTTATTTTCAACGGCTGAGGCAAGAGTAAATAGACCTATTCGACTGATAAGCAATCCAAGAATAGTTCCGCCAAGGCTCAGAAGTCCGCCTTCTAAAAGCAGCAGTTTGTAGAGGGTTCCAGGTGTGCCTCCCATGGTGCGCATGAGGGCTAGTTCATACCTGCGAGCTTGCATATTGTCAAAAACAGAGATGAATATGCTCGCAAAGCTGAGCGCCATAATCAGAAGTGCGATAGCTCTGAGGGTGGCTGCACCAATTCCAAATTGTTGGTTTAATCTATTAATTTCTATTGCTGGCAGGGCAACCTGCATATTGGTTTCTCTAAGTAGGTTAGGCAGAGTGAGGATTGCCATGGGGTTGCGTTTCTTTAAGAGTACGGCTGTTATCTCTCTCGATGCGTAAAGCTCTTCAGGGGACAGTAGCTCATCGTCTTGTTCAGAGTGAACACCCCAGATACTCTCTATACTTGTAAGTAACAGTTGATCAATTACGGAATTGCTTTTCTCTAGTATTCCAACAACAGTGAAGGCCTTATCATCATGGACGTCTGTACCGTCTGTTAATCCGTGGGCGCTGAAAAAAGTGCTACCAACTTCTAAACCGGTTTTTGCCGCCACTGTAGCTCCTATAGTTACTTCGAATGCTTTAGACCAAAAGAATCCTTCATCAATCTTCGCTCCATAGTGGTTGGGGTAGGACTCGTTCGTTCCAACGATTCGGTAACTCATGTAATTGTCGCCATATGCTAGTGGGATCCCTGATTCTATGTATGGATTACGCATCACCTTCTCCGCCTCTGCAAGCGAGATGTTTCCAGTGGGCGCATCGATGTGATAAACATTAGCTAGAATTAGCTGCAGTGGGCTTCCTTTAGCTCCGAGGACGAGATCTATATCCTTAATATTTCTCTCGAACTGCTCCGTCATCTGCTTTTCAGCGAGCATCATAAGGCTCACCATCCCCACTCCAAAAGCAAGGAGAATAGCACTTAGTGCAGTCTGAAGAGGTTTTGCGGCTAGGTTGCGCCTTGCTATATAGGATAGTCTCATTAGGCGTTTGTTAGCGGTTGAAGTTCAACTCGGTCTTTATATCTTGTTTTGAGCCTTGAATCGTGGGTTACGATAATTAAGCTTGCACCAACTTTTTCAGTTTCTTCTTCGAGTAATCGGATTACAGACTCTGTGCTTTTATCGTCCAGCGCTGATGTCGGCTCATCTGCAAAAACGACAGATGGTTTGTGAACTAGAGCTCTAGCTATTGATGCTCGTTGTTGTTCACCCACACTTAAATCTTTAGGGTAACTGTCGAATTTATGTTCTACACCTAAACTGTCGAGTAATTCATGTGTTCGAACTTTTAACTCTTCGGCAGTAATGTTAGACCCCGTGAGCATAGTGGGAAGTGCTAGATTTTCTGCAACTGTTAAGCTTTGAACGAAGTGCGATTGTTGGAATACAATTCCGAGTTCACGCCCCCTAAACTTATCGAGCTCTCTGTCACTTAATGTATTGAGGTCTAAACCGGCAACTTGCATAGATCCTGAATCAGGCCTAAGCAGGCCGCATAATAAATGAAGAAGAGTTGTTTTTCCACTACCAGAATTTCCAATAAGTAGTAGCTTATTGCCGCTTTGACACTTGAAATCTGGAAACTCTAATGAAGTTGTTCCGGAATATGAAAATTTTAAATCACACGCTGCAATCATTTAACGAAGTTAAGGTTAGAGACAGGGAGTTTAATGTAGTTTTGCCGTATGAATTTTTTAAATCGTCTTTCTAAGTACCTTATCGGTGTAATGGTAGGTATAGGTCTTACTTGGGTAATGTTTTCAGAACGCGCGTGTATGGATTGGCTACCCACAAACAGAATTAGTAAGGAGATAGCGATGGCTGGAATTATGGCAGATACAGGAGCACAGTGTGTTCTTAAATGTGGTAATCTTACCGTTAGTGATCTAGCGGATCTAGCGAGATTGGGAGATGTAGACTTTGGTAAAAGCGGACCGAGAGAAAAACCTCGCAGATACTTTATAGAAGGAGGCGGAGTAGTTAAATCTGCGACTTACCTCATTACAGATACAGCTAGTGTTGTCACGAGTGTTGTTCTGAGAGACGTAGAAAACTGCCCCTGTCCTTAACTATTGTTTACTCTCCGAAGACGACAAGTTTCCCAAAGAGAATATCATCAAGCCCCACAATATCTATGTGGACACTATAAACACCAGTAGGGAAATCATTTGTGTAAAACGTGGTGTTATCGCCAGATTCAGTTGGGTAGAGATCGCGCATTAGCCTACCAGCAGAATCGAAAACTCTCAATCTTGAGATTTCTCCAGCACCTTCGAGGTCAATTTTAACTAATGAATTAGATCCCGAGGGGTTAGGTGAGAAGCGCACCTCTTTGCCTCCAGTTTGAACAGGTGGAAATAATGGGTCGAACAAGAGTTTGTAGACGAAGAATCGAGTGCATAGATAAATTTCACCTTTATTGTCTTCTCCAAAAGCGGACTTAGATTCTGTCCAAGGTTTGAATCCACCATCAACATCTAGAATAAGCGCCTGGCTTATCCACTCCCCACTAACATTTTCTTTTAGGGTGAAAAATTGTGTGTCGCCAAAGCCGCAATAATCTGAGAAGATATAATACCCCACTAAGGAAGGGATGTTTTCACCTCTGTACACAACCCCGCCGATTACACTGCAGAGACCATTCTCGTGTGGGAAAGCAAAGATTGGCTGCTCAGTTTCATTATCAGGATCACAATCTTCCAGGGGTTCATAGCAATCAGGACCTTCCATCAGGCGCCATCCATAGTTAAGCCCGCCCTCACTCTCTGCTGCCTCGTAATGTATTTCTTCCCAATCAACTTCTCCTACGTCCCCGATATACATGTCGCCATTTTCACTATCGAAGCAAAATCTCCATGGATTCCTCAATCCGAAAGCCCAAATTTCCTCAAGCGCACCAGTCACTCCCACAAACGGATTGCTCTTAGGTATGGTATACGGCTCGAGTCCATGGGTTTCGATTCGTAGAATCTTACCTAACAAAGACTCTAAGCTTTGAGCGTTTCCTATGGGTCCGTGGTCATCGCCGTTAGATCCGCCACCTGAAGCACCTGTGCCTGTGGATCCGCCATCTCCGGTGGAGATATAGAGGAAGTTGTCTGGTCCAAAAAATATTTGGCCACCATTGTGACCTTGATCCGGCTGAACCAACTCTATAACTTCAGACCAAACCTGGGTGTCCACAATACTGTGATCCTCCACAGTCCCGAAACACAGAATTCGCTCGTCGATAATCTCGCCAGTACCGTCCGGACGGTAACCGTTGTAAATCACATACACAAGTCCATTTTCTTCAAAATCTGGGTCGAGGGTCATGCCGTTAAGCCCTTGTTCCGGATTCTCACCGAAGTCTAAGATATTCATTCCATTAACCCCAATGTCTAAGAATGGCGTTGCGCGTAATCCAGAAATAGGTTCCCAGTAATGAACTACACCATCGTGCCCAACGATAAGGAGGTCGTTGTTGTTTACGTTATGAGATGCTGATAGAGTTTGAACGGGTTGGTCTACTTCGGCTATGCGGATAGCGTTGATGGTTTCTGGAGCCGTTTGGGCTGATAATTTAGAACTGTTAATTACTGATAATACCAGAACTGCAAAGATTATTATTTGCACTAAAAGAGTAACTTGCAGGAATGTTTTTTTCACCTTTCAAAGGTATGTACATGCGCTTGATATTTTTATTTCTTACCTTCCAATTGTTGTTTTCGGCAAACTCTTTTGCCCAAACTCTTTCGGGTCACGTTCAAGATGCTGTTAGCGGAGAGCAGCTTCTAGGGGCGACTGTTTGGTGCGAAGACACGAAGCAGGGAGTTGCTGCTAATATTTACGGATTCTATTCATTTACTCTGCCTGAGGGGAAACACAATATTATTGTAACTTATATAGGATATACGCCACAGCGATTCGAGATAGATCTGAGCATGAATACAAAGATGGATATCAACCTAATTGCAGGGACGAAACTTAAAGAAGCTGTTGTATCAGCTGAGTCGCTTAATAAAATCGAGGAGCAGGTTCAGATGTCGAAAATGGAGATACCTATTGACCAAGTAAAAAGACTTCCGGCCATCGGCGGAGAGGTAGATCTACTCAAGGTTCTTCAACTCTTGCCAGGAGTACAATCAGGAGGAGAGGGGACGAGCGGTTTATACGTACGCGGCGGCTCACCAGACCAAAACCTCATGCTCCTAGATGGCGTCCCTCTTTACAGTGTAAACCACCTTTTCGGATTCTTCTCAGTATTCAATGCCGATGCAGTAAAGAAGATGAGCATCACTAAAGGAGGGTTTCCAGCACGTTTCGGCGGCCGTCTTAGCTCTATTCTCGAGATACACATGAAGGACGGACACATGAAGGAATATCACGCCGATGGCACAGTTTCCATTATTGCTTCTAAGCTTACCGTTGAAGGACCCATAGTAGAAGACAAGGCGTCATTTATGCTTAGTGCCAGAAGAACTTACCTAGACCTCTTAATTAAACCACTTATTTCCCAAGCGAATAGCAACAATCCAGATGTCACTACTGACCCGAGATATTATTTTTACGATCTGAACGGAAAACTCAACTGGCGGATAGGTTCTAAAGACCGCCTCTATATAAGTGCGTTCAAAGGGGAAGATGATTTCGGTATTGCTTCATCTGAAAATTATGGTATCTACAGTTCAACTCTAGACTTAGGGTTAGATTGGAAAAATGAGATTCAAGCTTTAAGATGGAATCACGAATGGGGTCCCAGACTTTTCTCCAACACCACCCTTACTCGTTCGCTTTATAATTTCAACACAGGGATTGAAATTACTGAACATTCAGAGGATACTCTTAGTATGGCTGCGCTTTACAACTCTGGAATTGAAGATTTTTCAGGTCGAATAGATTTTGACTTCGCTCCCAATGCTAGGCATTATATAAAGTTTGGGGCTAACTGGACGAATCACACTTTCAGCCCAGGAGCTACATCTCTTGAACTTAATTTCGGAGATACCCCAGCTTTAGATACTCTTTTAGGCCCAGCAGATATCAAATCGGATGAGGCGTTTTTATATATTGAGGATGAGTTTGAGTTGAGCGATCGTTTAAAGTTCAACTTGGGAATTCACGCTTCTATTCTGATGGTACAAGACACCTCTTATAACTCCATTCAGCCGAGAGCCGCCCTCAACTATCGCCTTCCTGGAGGTTACGCTCTTAAGACTTCATTCGCAATGATGTCACAATATGTGAACCTACTAACGAATGAAGGACTGGGTCTTCCCACAGATCTTTGGGTTCCTTCTACTGCTCGTATAATCCCTCAACAAAGTTGGCAGGTGGCGATGGGAGTGGCAAAAACTTTCGGTGATATCGAGGTGACGCTTGAGGGATATTACAAGGGTATGGAAGGATTGCTGAGTTACAAAGAGGGAGCTAGTTTCCTATTTAGTCTTGACACTGACTGGGAGGATCAAGTGACGCAAGGTATAGGTAACGCATACGGTACAGAGCTTTTAGTCCAAAAAAAGTACGGCCGCACAACGGGATGGATAGGCTACACACTTTCTTGGTCTAACCGCCAATTCGATGACATCAACAGTGGAAACTGGTATCCTTATACCTATGACAGACGTCATGATGTGAGTTTCGTTGTAACCCATGATTTTACTGAAAAGTGGACTGGTTCTGCTGTTTGGCTATACGGTACAGGAAGAGCCCTTACATTAAGTGAATCCTCCTTCTCAACCTACATCCCAGATGGTACAGGAGAGGGGATATACACATTCTCGGCTGAGGTCCCATCTGAGAAGAACGCTTTTCGAATGAGTCCCTATCACAGGCTGGACCTTTCGTTAACCCGAACTAAAATTGGAGAAAACGGTACTAGACATCTAATATTCAGTGTGTATAACGCGTACAACAATCTAAACCCATTCTTCGCCCAAACTGATGAAGATGACAACGGCAACCCCGTTATTAGAGAGTACGGGATTTTCCCGATTATTCCATCTATAGCATGGCGCTTCTCATTTTAATTGCTAGATAAACAACTATCAAAATGAAAAATATTTTCACACTTTCAATAGCTTTAATAGCTACCATAAGTTTTGTCAGCTGTGATCGATTCGCCGATGGAGTCGTTCACGAGGTAGAATTCCCAGAGCACTCTCCTCGTCTTGCCGTTACACTAATATCTGGGGATATCGACAGCCAAATAGTGGCACAAGTAACAAGTACTGCTTCTGTTTTAGATGCCGCGGGACCTCAGCCTGTGGCAGGGGCTGTCATTTCTCTTAGTCTGGGAGAAGATGCTATTGTGTATACTCTTGGAGAGGAAGAATTTGTAGATTTAGCTTACAAACTTAACCTAGACGATACTTTTGGACATTTCGACGGTATGATGACTTTAAACGTTGATGCACCAGGTTTCGATCCAGTGACAGCTACGAACACGATGCCACCAATTCCGGAAGTAGCATTGACGTATGAGTATAGAGGGGACACAATGCATTCACCTTGGAATGGGGATGTTATACAAGACATCTATACGCTTGATTTAGTAAATCATTCTGATTTAGACGATTCATATTTAATTAATGTTGATGCGCTTTACATTGATGCTTTTACATTAGATACTTTGGGATGGGATCAAGTTTGGCTTAGGTCTCAAAATGATCAAAGGATTACAGAAGAATTCATTACTGGAGGATTGATTGTTTCGGATAAAAACGCTACTGGTTGGACAGATGGGTTGGCAGACATAACATTCTTTTCAAAGTCATTTGATTATGACAAGGAGTGGTCACCGGTGGCTCTAAGACTGCGTGTTCAAGCTCTAAGTCCCGAGCTCGCTAAATTCTATGAAAGTACTGGAGACTATTTGTCAGGAGGTTTTGATCTCTTTGCCGAACCTTCACTTATTTATTCTAACGTAAGTAGTGGATTTGGTTGTTTCGGACTATCAAGTCAGACGATGGTAGAGATAAATTAGCAATACATTTTTTATTTAGACTCAGTCTAAATACCATGTTTATGGTATTGTGATAGTAGCTTTAAAGATGGAATATTTGCGCTATGAAAAAACTTCGCATTGGATTTATTTCTGCGGCATTATTTTGCTTAACCGGTCTCTCAGTTTTAGCTCAAGACACCACCTTTCAAATGGTCTCAATGTGGCATGGAATCCCCGAGGCTACAGTATCTGCTGTAGGTCTTGCTTCTGGCGCTTCAGGTCTTGACGAAGTGCCGGGTTCACTGCATTTAATCACATCAAAAGAACTTAAACGTTTTTCATATACCGATCCTCTTCGCACTTTAAGAACTGTATCTGGAGTGAATATTACTGAGGAGGATGGTTTTGGTCTCAGACCTAACATCGGTCTTCGCGGTTCTGGAACTGAGCGCTCTTCTCGAATAACTATTATGGAAGATGGAATCCTTATTGCACCTGCTCCATACACGGCTTCTTCTGCTTACTATTTCCCTTCTATCGCCCGAATGTCTTCAGTTGAAATTCTTAAAGGTTCAAGCCAAATAGCCTTCGGTCCACAAACTGCATCTGGCGCAATAAACCTCATCTCCACACAAATTCCTGATGCAGAAAAATCTTCATTTTCAATGTCTAACGGATCGTTCAATAACCGTTACATACATGCGTATGTAGGAAGTTCTATAGTTTCTGACAAAGGAACTTTCGGTTATCTCATCGAATTTTTATCAATTGGGTCAGATGGTTTTAAGATTCTTGATAACGAAGACCCTACGGGATTTACCAAATCAGACCGCTTGGCAAAGTTGAAATGGTCATCGCCAGTTTCAGCTTCAGTAAAACAATCTCTGCAGTTAAAGTTAGCTGACGTAAACGAAATGTCTCACGAAACATACTTGGGTCTTTCAGAAGAAGATTTCGCTATCTCGCCCATCCGCCGTTATGCGGCTAGCGCCCAGGATGTGATTAACACCACCCAAACCCAAACAGTTCTCACCCACACTATTGCTCCATCAAAAAGCCTTGAGCTCAAAACCGATATCTACAGAACTACATTTCACAGAAATTGGTACAAACTTGATAGAGCTGTTGATTCAACGGGAACGACAATTGACCTTGGAGAAATTCTAAATTCACCAGATGATTTCTCAGAAGGTTATTCATATCTCACAGGGTCATCTACTATAGGTTCAGCAGGTCTCGATGTTAAAGCAAATAATAGACATTACTTCGCTCAAGGAGTTCAATCGCGTCTGATATATACTTTCGGGAAAGCTGAAGTTAAAAACAGAATTATATTAGGTTCTCGCTTTCATCGCGATTTAGTTGATCGTTTCCAATGGCGTGACCGCTATTCTATGGATAACGGAACTATGGAGCTCGTTACCCCTGGCATTCATGGAACAGCAGGAAACAGAGTTGAATCTGCTACCGCGCTCGCGAAATATCTTAGAGCTACCTTACATTTCGGGGACTTCACTCTTACTCCAGGTTTACGCCACGAAAACATATCCTTCGAGTACTACGACTACGGTTCGTCTGATCTAGAACGCCTAGCAGAAGGTAACTACCGTATAAACAACGTTTCTGTACTCCTTCCAGGTGTTGGCCTTAATTACCAAGTCTCAAGATCGCTCGACGTTTTTACCGGTGTCCACAGAGGTTTTATTCCTCCCGGATCTAATCCAGAGACAAAACCGGAACTTTCTATTAATTCAGAGTTAGGCCTCAGATTTTCTCACCGTTCTGTATCAGCTCAGTTGGTAATTTTCTCCAACAACTACTCTAATCTTCTTGGAGCCGATTTAAATGCATCAGGGGGAACAGGATCTGGAGATTTGTTTAACGGAGGGTCTGCAATGGCAAACGGTTTAGAATTCGAATTGGCGGTGGACCCTTTCACCGATGGACCTTTCGATCATATCTCTATGCCTGTACGTGTCGCCTACACCTATACTGATGCAACATTTACGAATGCATTCGCTAGTGATTTCGGAGCTTGGGGAGATGTAGAAGTAGGTGATGCTCTTCCCTACCTCGCTCCACACCAACTCTCATTGGTTACATCTTTCGAGCACGAGAAATTTGCAATTGACATTAGCGGACGCTACACTTCAGCAATGAGAACTATCGCTGGTCAAGGCGTAATGCTTTTGTCAGAATCAACTAACGAATCATTAATCTTTGACTCTGGTATTAGGTACGAAGTTTCTAACCACCTTAATGTAAACTTAGGTGTAACGAACCTCTTGGATAGAACATATGCTGTTTCTAGACGTCCATATGGACTGAGGCCTAATATGCCTAGAGCGTTAAGGATTGGAGTGTCGGTAAATTTATAATCCTACTCACCTTTTTATAAGAATTAAATAGAGATTAGAAATTCATAATACCTTTCACCGACTATTCCATAGATAAACCAAACAGGGGCATATTCTAAACAGATTACCTCTTTAAAGTGAAATCTATAGTCCTTGTAATTCCAAGGTGAAACTCCCACGAGTGCTTTTATAATTAAACCGGCCAAGAGTTCTAAAAGGAAGAAAGCAATCATGTATATGAATCCCTTAACAATCCACCCGGAATCTATAAAAGTACTTGTTACGAACATATAAATATATGGAACGGCTGCGTATACCGGGAGCATCCACAAATACGTCTCTCCTTTAAGTCGAGGGTCTCGGTACTTAATGAAGTCCATAATAGAAGTCGCAACGACTTCCATGGTGATTCCGATAAATATAAAACCGAGTATGAGTGTTATTGCCGCCATTTGTGAATTTTACCTATTACGCCTATCGATTTCGGTGCGGATAAGAGCTAGCTCGCGGGAGGTTTGTCCTGCTACGGAAGTATTCTCCTTTGCACGACGAATCAGATAAGGCATCGCTTCACGTATGGGGCCGTAGGGGACGTATTTCGCAACATTATAACCTTGTGAGGCAAGGTTGAAAGTAATGGGATCACTCATGCCCAGAAGCTGAGAGAAAGTGATGCGGTTATCGTCTGAAGAAAGCCCTCGCTCTTTCATCATCTCACATAGCTTTATGTTACTTTCCTCATTGTGTGTCCCACAAAATAGGTTTACCCTATCGAGATTGTCTAGGCAAAATTCTACAGCTAAATTGAAATCAGAGTCTGTTGCTGCTTTATTAGATTGGATAGGTGAAGGATATGAATTTTTCTCAGCACGTTCACGCTCTTTTTCCATATACGCGCCTCTTACGAGTTTAATACCTGCGATAAAGTCAGCTTCTTCAGCGCGAGAAGTGAGATTTTTTATGAAGTCAAGGCGGTCGTGACGGTAGAGTTGAGCTGTGGTAAAGACAACCGCTCTTTTCCGATTAAAGTCAGACATCATGTCTTCTGCTAATTTATCAATTGCATCCTGAAGCCACGTTTCCTCAGCATCGATTAGCACTCTTCCCCCTGCGTCAGCGGTGGTAGCACAAATTGAACGTACTCTTCGAACCACTCTTTCCCAGGCCTCTTTTTCTATAGAGGTAAACTTTGAAGGATCTTTCTCGAGAAGGTCATTGTGAGAAAGCCCACTGGGTTTAAACACAGCAAAAGCGTGGCGAGGATCGTTAGAAGCTGCAGTTACCGTTTTTAAAATTTCAGAACATGTAATATCTAGTTCTTTTTCTGTGTCTACACCTTCTGCGCTATAATCTAAAATAGTACGTACGCCACTTCTATAAAGAAGTTCTATAGTTTTTTCAGAATCGGAAATATCTTCACCTCCACAAAATTGAGCATAAACTGTAGGCCTTACGGCCCAACCTATAGGGAATTTAACGAAAAGTGCAATACGAGCTAAGACACTTCCCAATGTTACTAACCATGGGCGACTTAATAATTGAAAAAGCATTTTACCACGACAAAGATCTTTGTCTGATAAGTGACGAAATGCCAACTCGGTATTGTTAAAATCAGGCAGTGAATTTTCGCTCATTTTTTTGAGAATCTTTTTCCAATCGTTACAAAGATAGCTGAGTACTCCCTTTGTACATTTGAGCATGGACATTAAAGGTTTTATAACAGAAAATCGTCAACGTATGCTTGACGAATTATTCGATATTTTAAGAATCCCATCAGTATCTGCAGACCCTGCTTTTGCTGGTGATGTAAGGAGATGTGCAGAAGCTGTTGCAGAGTCATTAAAAAGAGCTGGAGCAAGTAACGTGGAGGTTATTAAAACACCGGGTCATCCGATAGTTTTCGGAGAATATCATACAAGTGTTGATGCTCCAACAGTGCTTGTTTATGGTCACTATGACGTACAACCACCTGACCCTATCGACCTTTGGGATAATCCAGCTTTCGAGCCTATAATTAAAGTTACAGATAAGCATCCTGAGGGGGCGATTTTTGCCAGAGGATCTTGTGACGATAAAGGCCAAATGTTTATGCACGTCAAAGCCCTTGAGGCTATGGTATCTAAGGGAGATGTACCGTGCAACATTAAGTTCATTATTGAAGGTGAGGAGGAAGTTGGAAGCTCTCATCTTGACGACTTTATCGAATCAAATAAAGAAAAGCTATCGGCAGACGTTGTCCTTGTTAGCGATACAGGAATATTCGCTAACGACACACCGTCTATTACGGTAGGTCTACGTGGATTATCATATGTAGAGGTTGAGGTTACTGGACCTAACCGTGATTTACATAGCGGTCTTTACGGAGGTTCTGCTCCTAACCCGAT
>DQKQ01000124.1 GCA_015660615.1 Flavobacteriales bacterium | reverse complement strand
TTGGCAAATAGACTAGGAACCGAGATGTAATCGGCCATTGCATATTCTTCTAGTTCCTTCTCAACGATCTGAGGATGTGTAGGCGAGGGCTTAAGTCCATAATTTCTATATTCCTCATCAAGTACATCTCGTTGATATTCAATGTGAGAAGACCCTCGTTCCAATATTGTTATGGCACCAAAATTTTTTGCCTTTTCCAATGTATGCCGACTGAAACTCGACCAACCAACAAAAAGCTCACATGGCTTGAGATGCCTCGAGGCAAGTCGATCATAAAGATCACAGATAACAAATTGCGGATTATATTTTTCCTGTACTATTTTTGGGAGTTTTCCATAACCACGTTGAATTAATTCCTTAACGACGACTGAACTAATCTTATCTTCATTTACTCCCGACTTTGTAACTTCAAAGCGGGGATAGGAAGTTATTAGTTGAAGCAAATCCCCTTTATTCTGTAATTGTTCCGCCAAGTAAAATGCATGGAACTTTCCACCTACCGAAATTGAAACTTTCATGTTTTAACCTTCATTCGAAAGTGCTGTAGATTTGAATAGATTCTTAGGCTACCGGAGAAGCAGTATTTTAAAGAAAATTTACAACTCATTACTCGCATCTGGGTTAGTCTTAGTTACGGTAATTTTATCAAAACTTGGGACTGCAGAATCTATAATTACTCTAACAGCCAGAGTCGCTTCTTCCATCGTTATACGGCTATCCGTTAAGCTAGCAAGTCTTTTACCAGGAATTTTACCAATCTGGAATTTTCGGCCCCCTCCCGAACTAATTCCTTGACCCATCTCTGAACTAGCTTTACGCCGCAGATGTTCTGCTTGCATTCTTTCTTGAAACCAATAATTTCCCACTAACAAGTAATTCAAAATTAACTGCCTATGTTTCATCCCTAAGCGAACCAGAGGAGTTAGTAGAAAATGTGCCAAATTCCGGAAAGGTCTCAAGCGAGAGCGTTCTGAATCGACATTTCCTTGAAAGGATATTTCGAGCTTGCCGCCGCATTGCCTTGCCCAATAGGTGTACACCTCTCCCCAAGACCACGTAGGTGTCGAAACGAAGGTATAAAGTCCCGGTCGTTCTTTTCCTTGCGCAATGTTGATCATAGCCTCAGCAATGGAGTAACAAAATACTGTATAGGAGTCTGTGTTAACACTGAACGGTAATGTTAGGTTGCCACTTGCAGTTTCCTCCATGAACTGATGGCTAACTGTTTGAAGAATTCCATGTACCTGACTTAAACGCAATACGTAGATATCACGCTTTTTTTTGTATGATAAAGCATGCCTTTCAAGGTGTCGTTTATCCCCGGCGTATAATGTACGTGGCAAAAAATAATTCTTCATTTTTGAATCCTCATCTCGCATTCCATAAGCGGATATAGTGCTTATATACACATATGGAGTTCTTTGAGGAGCACAACGAACAATATTGTCGATATTAGACTTAACGGCCTTTCGTATTTTTGATGGTAAGCCCGTAGGATGTGCAAAATCTACAACAAGATCGCACCCTTCAAGAACTCGAATTGCATCATTTTCATCGCTAACAGAGCCATAACGACAGGTTAAACCACATCTTTCAAGAAAAACCCCTCCAATTTCAGTGCGAGATACGGGAACAACATCTACACCCATAATATGTAGAAATAGAGACACCTCTCTGCCAACCTGACCATTTGCACCAATAACTGCTATCTTCAAAACTCAGTTCCCCTCGCATAAATTTGTTCAATCACTTCCGTAGTAAGCAGATAACTGCTCATAGATGTGTAATTCTCGGTTTCATTTTGGATAGCAGTTATAAAACTACGCCAAAATTCCCCGTGAGATTGAAAACCAGTAGTTGGATGAAGAGTTATTGTGTCAGTTAAAGACAAAAGCGTTTTCCCATCACGTGACTTCAATAGAATTTCTGGATTTCCTATAGACATATAAACAATTGCGTTATCAAAGAAAAACGTCAAACCTTCTCCTGCTTCTGTTAACCAACTCACTTTAAGATCTAATTCAAATTCACTTAATGCATTCCTAAGGGTCACCCGACCTTCAGCATGAACGTCAAAGCCCTTCTCTAGAATTGTATTGACGCGATATGATTTCGCTGATTTGGCGCCTGATATGAATAGTGCCAAATCCAGTCCATGAATACCGCGTTCGAACAAGACACCACCACCAGCAAGCAGGGTGTCTGAAGAAAATGCTTTTCCACTGAATACATTCGCACTATTGCCATGCCTAAGTTTAACCTTAGTCAATCGACCAAACACCTCCTCCTCGACCATTTTTTTAAGCAATAATACCGCACCCAGTGAACGACTCTGAAATCCAACTGCAAACTTTGAAGGAGGAAATTGAGAATTAAGTTGTTTATGCTCTGCAGCACTTCTGGCTACCGGTTTTTCTACATATATGGCAGATTCTCGCTCGCGTAATACTTTGTAATATGGTTCGCGAGCACCATATGGGATTGCAAGCAAGACAATATCTGTATGGGGAAGTTCTTCTAATTGTGATGGCATGGGGAGCCATTTTACTCTGTATTTTCGCGCTACTTGTTTAGCACGCCGATCATCAATATCAGTCACCCAACTCACAGAAACTTCGCCCAATGCAAGAAGTAGTGGCAGATGGGCCTTATTGACTACATCACCGACACCGATAATACCGACTGTGAGTATTTTGTTGTTGCTAGATTTTTCTCTATTGGATGGTGAATTATCACTATTCATGGTTTTACTAGACCTATACCTATATAAGTTATATGTTATTTCACTTTCAGACTGTTCAACCATTTAAATACTGGTTCAAACTGTTTTTCAAAATTGAACTCAGATTGAAATGCTTTTCTTACATTTTTACTGTATCGATCATACTCTTCAGTATCTCCGAGAAATGAATTAACAGCTTGTGCGATAGAACCTG
>DQKQ01000199.1 GCA_015660615.1 Flavobacteriales bacterium | reverse complement strand
TCGTGTAATTTTCAAGAATCACATTCGCGCCAAGGATATATTCTCCGGTCACAGCATTTCTAACGCGTCCGCTGAGGGTCGTTTGGGCTGAAATGTAAACTAAAGAAATAGCTGATAAAATTGTTAATACAAAGTACTTAATCATTGCTTGTTCATTTCGATGCAAAGCTACACTTAACTAACTTGCGAGGACGATACTATTAGCTCATTTATGAAACTTTTGTTCTCCCAATTCATCTCACTAATCACCACAGTAACTTTATTGTCGGGATGTGTAATAAATGGGGTTTCTGATGATCACAGGGTATTCAGATATAACGCAAGCGCGGGGATTACCACTCTCGACCCTGCTCACGCTAGAAGCTTAGAGATTATGTGGGCTGTCGATGCTATCTACGATGGATTGGTCGAACTGTCCCCCGATTTGGAGGTCATTCCTTCAATTGCAGAAAGTTGGGATTGGGTTGAAGGAGGTGTTGTGTTTCATCTCAGGAAAGGCGTTTTGTTCTCACCCGCTTCAGATGTACCCGGACTTGAAAAAGGTAGAGAGCTGGTCGCATCTGATGTGGTCTACAGTTTAGAGAGGTTAAGAGACCCAGTCGTTGCATCACCAGGCGGTTGGATTTTAGATGCGGTGATGGAAGATGGTATAATTGCCATCAATGACAGTACTGTAAAAATCTCCCTAAAAAACGATTTCCCACCGTTTCTAGGCCTTCTCACCACTCCTTATGCTTCCATAGTCGCTCCAGAAGCAGTGGAGGGAAGAGGTGTGAAATTTAGGTTTAACCCCGCTGGTACGGGCCCGTTTAAAGTCGCTTGGTCGGTGGAAGATGTTGCGTTAGTCCTTCATAAAAACACCGATTATTGGGAGAAAGATGATGCGGGCAATTCTCTTCCATATTTAGATGCAGTACATATAGATTTTGTTCCAGATATGGGGTCAGAGTACTTGGGACTTATCCAGGGTCGCTACGATTTTATTAGTGGTTTGCATCCGGCATATATGGAGGATTTAATGACCCAAGAAGGCACGCTCGCACAGAAGCACAAAGAAAATTTAGAGCTTAAACGAGTGCCATTTTTAAAAACGGATTATGTAGGTATTCTTATTGATTCAATTTCTGATCCAAGAGTGAGAAAAGCTTTGAGCTTGAGTATTGATAGAGCCGGAATTGCAAAAAACCTAAGGCGAGGATCTGTTCTTCCTTCGGATAGATTTATTCCGCCCTCAATGTTGGGAAACCGCTTACATTCATCCCCGGAATATAACTTAGCACTTGCTTCGGAACTTCTAGTATTAGCAGGGTATCCTGGTGGAGTGGGACTTCCTGTAATAGAGCTTGCTACAACTTCGGACTACGTTGACATATGTGCCGCTATCCAACACGGTTGGCAAAAAATAGGAGTCAAAGTGGCAGTAGATGTCAGCCCAGCGTCTGTTCATAGGGAGAAGGTGGCTACATCTAAATCTGTTATGTTTAAGAAGTCTTGGCTTGCAGATCATGCTGATGCCGAGAATTTTTTAGGACTTTTCTTAGAACGCAATTTCTCTCCTGGCGGCCCTAACTACACTCATTTTAAATCTCCTCATTTTGAAGAATTATACGATCAGGCTATGTTAGATTCCGAAAAGTCCAGCAGAGTAATTTTGTATGAGCAAATGGACAGTATACTTTATGCTGAAATGCCAGTACTCCCACTTTATCACGATCAGGTAACTCACTTTGTACGGAAATCAGTACAAGGTTGGGTAGTGAGTCCGGTAAATAGGTTAGAGTTGAGGTACGTAAGTAAAACCGAAAAACAGTAAAAACACATGTTCAAGATAGATGTTCATACTCATATAATTCCCAGGCATATGCCTAAATGGACTGAGAAATTCGGATACGGAAAATTCATACATTTAGAAGATAGCAACCGAGAGGGTTTTGCAAGGATGATGCAGGGAGATAAGTTCTTTAGAGAAATAGAATCCAACTGTTGGGATGAGAAAATCAGGATGGATGAGTATGACGATTCTGGAGTTAGTGTTCAGGTGGTTTGCACCATTCCAGTAATGTTTTCCTACGATGCTCAACCTAACGACACCCTTGAGTTAAGTAGTTTCTTAAATGATCATATAGCTGGCTTAATCACTCGTTTCCCTAAGAAGTACATAGGTCTTTGTACAGTACCTATGCAAGATGTGGACCTCGCTATTGTGGAGCTTGAGAGAGCTAAATCTATAGGTCTTGTAGGAGTCCAAATCGGAACCAATATCAATTCCCTCAATCTCGATGACCCACGCTTTTTCCCATTCTTCGAAGCTTGTGAGAGATTAGGCATGGCTATTCTAATCCACCCTTGGGATATGATGGGGAAATCGGATATGGAGAAATATTGGCTTCCATGGTTAGTAGGTATGCCCGCAGAGATGTCCAGAGCTGCTTGCTCTATGATATTCGGCGGTGTATTCGAAAGACTGCCTAATCTTAGAGTTCTTTTCTCCCACGCAAGTGGCGCTTTCCTTGCTACACTTGGGCGTATCGAACACGGATTTAATAGCCGTCCCGACCTTGTCGCAGTAGAAAACAAGATCAATCCTCGGGAGTATGTCGGTAAGTTTTGGGTGGATAGCATCACCCATGACGAACGCCTTTTAAAATATGTTCTAGACATGCAAGGTTCTAAAAGAATTTGCATGGGGACAGATTACCCCTTCCCATTGGGAGACCTTAAATTCGGTAAGTATATGGAAAATATGGGGCTTGAAAAAGCAGAATTAGAAGATATTTTTCACGGTTCTGCTATGAGTTGGTTAGATTTGGACTTAAATAAATTTATTTAGATGAGTGTCGAGCCTGATTTACTAGAACTTATTGAAAAGTGCAAAGTGGGTGACAGGCGTGCGCAATTCGATTTGTACGGTAGATTTTCCGGGCTCATGTTTGCGGTTTCTCTGAGATATACTAATACAAGAATTGATGCTGAGGATGTAGTCCAAAACGCCTGGGTTAAGATTTTCTCAAAACTAGACACTTTTTCAGAAAATAATTCTTTTGAGGGTTGGATGCGTAGAATAGTTGTAAACACTGCCATTACCCTGTATCGTAAGAATAAAAAACACGCCAATCAAGCAGATATTTCAGAAGTGCTTGCAACCCCTGCGGACATTGATGCGTCTAAACAATGTGATTTTACCCGTGAAGAACTCGAGAATGCAATTTCTCGTATGCCTGAAGGGTATGGAGTTGTATTTAAATTATATGTGATTGACGGATATAAACACAAGGAAATAGCTGAGATGCTTGATATAGAAGTAAACACTTCTAAAAGCCAACTCAGCAGAGCGAAGAAGTTTTTGCAAGGTGTTCTATTACATATGGAGCAAGTTGCAACACCTAGTGTAGATGACCCACAGTAACATTGATTAATGAATGATAATGAAACCAATTAAAGACATATTTAGCTCTCATATTCAAGGCCTATATAAAGGTCATGAAGTTGATGCTCCAGGATCTGTTCAAGAAGGAGTGTTTAATCAACTAGACGCAATAAATGGATCTACTACCAGTGGTAGTGCTTCAGGCGGGTTTACATCTAAGGCCGTCCTTGGTGCTGCTGTTGTAATCGTGGGCTTTGCTTGGTATTTAATGCCTGTCTCTGAAGATCAGGTAGTGGTTGATGAAGTTGAAGTTGTTGAGGAGCTTGTTGTCGAAGAAGTTGAAGTTGTCGAAGAAATTGCGGTTATAGAAGCTTTGAATGAAGTTGAAGTAGTGCCAGAGGAAGTTGAAGTTAGCGTTGAAGAACCAATCTTAGCTGAGGAAGAAATTCAGAAAACGGTTGTTACCTCAGTAGTAGAAGATATAAAGCCAGAGGTTGTGGTTGACACTAATGTTGATGTTGAAATCATTGAAGAAACAGCTCCAACTGAAGAGGTTGTTAAAATAAAAGAAGAAAAAGAGCTGGAAGAAGTTTTAGAGTGGGTTTTACCAGCTAAATTAGAGGTTGACGAATGATAAGATTGACGAGGAACTTATTCCTTTTTGTCATAGGTGTTTCAACCGCTGCTGCTCTAAAAGCTGAAGTCTCCCCCGTATGTTTTAAAGATACGGTTTTGATAAACGGCAGAATTCTTTCAATAAAATCCTCTGTTCAAGTAGATACTTTATCACCCCAGCCAGAGCGGACTCCGTTTCGCAAATGGCTCAATGATGCTCAATTTTATTCTGCGATTAGAATGGGGGAGGAGATAGGTGGCGAACCAGAAATAGGAGATGGATTCTTCAGGGTTTTAGAAAAAACAACTTTCCCGGAAATTTCTGTAGAAGTAACCCATCCTGTAAACGAGTCCTTTCAATTGTTTTACAAAACCGGGGCCAATGTGTCTTTAGTAAACCTTTTGAATTACAATCAGTTAGATGAGGATGTGATAGGATTTAATTGGGATGAGAGTGATGATCTTCTGCAGATTATATCTTTCGAGGATCCTCTTTTAAATGAATCGGATACATTACAAGTGCCTTTAAGGAATGCTGTAAACATGAGTGTAATTGCCGGTCTAGAGTGGCGAGGAGTTATGAGAGGTGCAAGGGGTTGGGTGTGGGGAGGACAAATAGAGTGGTCGCCATTTAAGCCAAAAAGAGCTCATTTGTATGAGCCACCTTCAGATCCTGCCGAAT
>DQKQ01000131.1 GCA_015660615.1 Flavobacteriales bacterium | reverse complement strand
CCTATTTCTACCTTCATCCCTGCAGGCCTTATAGTATCTACTTCTCCAATCTCCAGTTCTGCCATTCTTTTAATTTCAATCATTCCATTTTCTTCATTCCCCCATCTATCAACTATCCACCTCACCATCCCACGATATCTGTCCCGATTTAACTCAGCTGATTCTCTACTCTGCCTCTTAATGTACGCCACCGGAATTTTTATTTCTTCCTCTGTCAAATAGTAAAAGACTTCTGCCATTCTATAACCAAGCCCTCCTAGGTTGCCCCTAAGGTCTACCACCAAACCTTTTATTCCCCACTCATCTCGGTGCTTCTCTATCTGCTTAAACCCACGATTCAATTCCCTAAAATATCTCCACCCCGAGCCCGACATAAACGAACCTATTTCGAGCCGCGCCACTCCATCATCAAACTCCCAGTTCAATCCCGTATCAAGTTTATCTCTTCTATTCTTTTTCCACTTAGATATTTTAAGTTTCTTCCTAAAAGGATAATCCAACCCATTAATCGTCGTTACTCGCTTCGAATCTTTCACCATAGCACTCGCCATGGGCAATATCATATGCTCGGCGATACGCACACGACTTAGCCACGCCTCACCCTCTTGAGGTGAAATCGTCTTAGCATGGTCAAAAATCTCAGCGATAGGCAGGCCGTTAATCGTGGTGATCTTAGTTCCAGGCGCTATCAATCCTTGTTCATCATGTTTTACATATACATCACCGTCTATGCTAGTGAGCGTGAGCGTGTTTACCCCCAAGTACCCCATTTCCTCTTTAGCCCAAACCCCAAGCGATATCATCGTGTGGCTATCCTTTAGTACACCTAGCATTGAACCTACAGCAAGCGTCATCGCTAATTCATTTCCTCCTTCAGCAACATCCTTCTTAGCCTTTTCGCAAGTTGCATCCCATTCTTCCTTATTTACTCTGGCAAAGGGTAGGGGGTGTAATTTTTCAACCCAAACTTTTAAAGTATCTAAATCTCTCAGATATCCTTTTGTTGTGTTTGATGTGTCTTTTAAGTCCAAACAGTAAGTTGATTCCGTAAAACATTCAAACGCTCGTACATTGGTCATCGTTTCTACATTAGGCTTATCACCCTCAGCTCCCAGCATCAGTAACACTGATAAAAACAAATACATCATCACACCTTAAGCTTCATCCGCAGATTGATCGAGCATCTTAACCATAGTTAGGATGGTGGCGATAGCGACGGTTTCTCCTGTTTCGTCATAAACATCTACGAGGTACTTGACGATACCCTTCGAGATATCAGAAGGCTCGCGACGTTCTTGTGCAATTTTTTCTTTAACCGTGAGGCGAACTCCAATAGTGGCACCTGGGTAAACGGGCTTCGTGAAACGACATTCTTCGATTCCGTAATTGAGAAGGACTGGTCCTTTTTGTGGATCGACAAAGAGGCCGGCTGCTTTACTGAGGATGAAGTATCCGTGGGCAACACGCTGCTCGAATAACGTTCCCTCTAGTGATGTGGAATCAACGTGGGCGTAGAAGTTGTCGCCTGAGACGTTAGCGAAATTAGAGATGTCAGCTTCTGTCACTGTATGCTTCGCCGTAGTCACGGTTTCTCCTATTCGTAGTTCTTCGAAGTGCTTTCTAAATACGTGGGGCTCGGACGCGGGTTGAGCAGCTCCGGGTTGGAATTGCTCGGTGATCGCAGTTAGCATGGAGGGGTGACCTTGTATGGCCGTTCTCTGCATGTAGTGTCGAATTCCTCTGAGCCCGCCCATCTCCTCACCGCCACCAGCTCGACCTGGTCCGCCATGGACAAGTAGTGGGAGCGGAGATCCGTGTCCTGTACTTTCTTTTGCGCACTCACGATCAAGAACGAGAATACGTCCATGCATGCTTGCGGCATTTCTAACGAACTCAGTAGCTACTGATTGGTCGTGGGTGGTGATGCTGCAGCACAGAGAACCCTTTCCTCTTTTAGAAAGGGCGACGGCCTCCTCTACCGTATTATAGGACATAACAGAACTCACTGGGCCGAAGGCTTCGATTTCGTGCACATTTACCGCAGTAGATGGGTCTTTTACACGTAAAAGTATAGGACTCATAAAGGTTCCTACTTCTGCACTTGCTCCGACTAGCGATAAATCTGAATTAGAAGTTGAGCCAAAAACGATATCAGATTCAGAACTTAATTTCGAGACCTGAGCAATGACGTCATCTCTCTGCGAACAACCGACAAGCGCACCCATCCTAACACCTTCAACTGATGGATCTCCGATTACTGTCTTCGAAAGTTGTGCAATTAGAGATTCCTGGAAGGCATCGATGTGGGGTTCTGGCACGAGGATACGACGGACGGCGGTACATTTTTGGCCTGCTTTAACAGTCATCTCCTTGCGAATCTCCTTTACAAATAGATCAAATTCAGGTGTTCCAGGCCCCGCGTCCGGACCTAAAATCGCAGCATTCAACGAATCCGCTTCTAAATTAAAAGGCACGGAGTTCTCAATAATTTGAGGATGTACCTTTAAAGCACGTCCAGTAGAAGCCGACCCAGTGAACGTCACCACATCACGCTCATCGACGAAATCCAGAATATTACGAGCAGAACCACAGACGAGTTGAAGCGCACCTTTAGGTAGTATGCCACTCGCATGAATCTCTCTAACCATAAATTCCGTCAGGTAAGAAGTCACTGTCGCAGGCTTTACAATAGCAGGCACTCCTGCTAAGAGATTCACCGCAATTTTTTCAAGCATACCCCAAATCGGAAAATTGTATGCATTAATATGTATTGCCACACCTTCTTTAGGTACAAGTATGTGATGCCCTCCGAAAGTTCCTTCTTTAGAAAGTGGAACAAAATCGCCATCAACAGCGAAAGATGTGTCAGGGAGCTTGCGTCTTAGCGAAGCGTTTGCAAACAAATTACCTATTCCACCCTCAATATCAATCCAGCTATCAACCTTTGTCGCACCGGTTGCAGAACTCACTTTATAAAAGGAGTCCTTTTTAGAATGAAGGTGAAGCGCCAACGCCTTTATCATTCGTCCTCTTTCCTGGAAAGTCATTTTACGCAACGCGTGCCCACCAGTTTCCCTTGCAAAATCATACATTTTAGCTATATCTAGCCCCTGGGTAGACGCGGTAGAAATAGCATCTCCCGTAATAGCGTTATATAAGGTACTCCCATCACCACCACCCTCAACCCATCTATCCGCCACTAAATTCCCTAACTTTTTCATGTTATTTGCTTTTCTCGATGCAAGTTAGGTAAGAGAAGATGATAGTTGAGATTCAAATAAAGGTTAACTTTTCTTAATTTATCAAGTATTTGAGCTATTTTTAATGTTCCTAAATCTATGTGCAACCTTTTGCGTTATGTAACGTCTTACCTATGAATAACAATACAATAACGTGTGTTCATCGATTATAATTACAGGTTCATCGAACAATAATTTACAAACTCCTTTA
Source organism: Flavobacteriales bacterium (assembly GCA_015660615.1). Classification (GTDB taxonomy): domain Bacteria; phylum Bacteroidota; class Bacteroidia; order Flavobacteriales_D; family Sanyastnellaceae; genus UBA974. The sequence continues at coordinate 8,324 of DQKQ01000131.1, read as the reverse complement.
AAAAGGATTATGTTTTTAGAGAAGAATGTCCTATCTTTATGCGCAAGTCTGATGAAGACTTTTATATAAAATTGAAAAATAAATAATTAAGATAATAATAAACCCATTCAAATGAAGAATCTTTTTGCAATGACAGCAGCCCTTTTAATGGGCTTCGGAGCTAGCGCTAACAACGTAGAGTTGGTAGTTGAAGCTGTAGACAATGGAGGAATTGTACCTGGAAACACATACCGTGTTTACGCAGTACTTCCTTCAGCACAACACTCACTTCACGCGATTTTCGCTGCTGAAGAGCACGTGTTAAACGTAGCAACAACTGGATCTTTCTTCCAGCACCAGTACGGATCTTCTTCTTCACTTGACGTGAACGAAGCGATTGTAGGTATTGATCAAGGTCTAGCTTTTGATAGCTGGGTAACTGTAGGAGCTGATAACAGCGAGAACAATAACCTATGGACTATTGGAATTGATTACACTAACTTCTTAGCTGGTAACGAACTTACTGTTACTGACGGAGCTTGGTTTGTAGTTCCTACTGATGTTCAAGCTGCTGCTGAAGTTGGTAACAAGGTGCTTCTTATGCAACTTACTACTGACGGAACTGCTACTGGAGTTCTTAACCTACAAGGCCGTGATGGCGAAGGTGGAACTTGGAGAGCTCACGACTTGACATTCTCTACTACAGACGCTCAGGTTTTCGGATGTACTAACGTTGATGCTGCTAATTACAGTTCTGACGCTACTTACAACGACGGTTCTTGTGAAGGAGCTGTTACTGACGGTCTTACAGGTATCGCTAATGATTCTAAGTTCAACGTGTTCCCTAACCCAGTATTCGAGTCTTCATTCTCTATGCAGTTTGACACTGAGTTAGTATTAGGTGACCAAAACATCATCATTGAAGCTACTGACCTTACAGGTAAGATTGTTCTTACTTCTGAGTACAGCCAGCAAGATGTTATAGGTGGTAACCGTCTTGTTATCAAGCACGCTTTAGCTGCTGGTACTTACACATTGACTGCTATTCATAAGGACTTCTCTCAAGCAACTAACTTCGTTGTTACTCGCTAAGAGTAGAACAAAGTAGTTCAGAGAAAGTCTAAGAGAAAGTCTAAGATAATTTCTAAGATAATTTCTAAGATAATTTCTTAAAGAAACATCTCATTTAAAGAGGGAACTTTCGAGTTCCCTCTTTTTTTATGCGCTATTTTTGAAGTTATAATTCTACACAGGTTTAATAAACGATTTACTGATGAATAACCGACTTGTTAATCAATTGGCTTACACAACGGCGCTTGTTTTCACACTCGTAAGTTTAGCGGGCTGTGCTCCAACTTACACTACGATTTCATATTTAGCAGATACGACTTCAGTTTGTTGTGAAAAACCTATTCCAGAATTAATTAGCGGACCGATGATAGGTCATGTTAGTATGAGGTCGGCTCAGGTTTGGGCTCAAGTAGATAATGCTGCTGATTTAAGTGTATCATACTGGAAAGAAGGAGATGAAGAATCTGCTGGGAGTTCTGATTGGAAGTGGGCTGATTCAAAAACAGCGTTTAGTGCGCAGTTTGAGTTGAGCGGGTTAGATCCAGGGAGTAGCTACAGTGCTGTGCTGGTTGCAAACGGTGAAGCAATTGGAGATACAATTAATATCGACACTCAGGTGCTGTGGGATTATAGAATGGACCCTCCTGAATTTAAAGCTGTAATTGGAAGTTGTACATTTATTAATGATTCTATATACGATAGACCAGGGCGTGGTTATGGTGGTGAATATGAGGTTTTCGAGTCTATTGTAGCTGCTGAGCCGGACATGATGTTGTGGTTAGGTGATAACGTTTATATGAGGGAGGTGGATGTCCAAAGCTATTCAGGGTACCTGTATCGTTACACCCACACACGTGCTGTATCGGAAATGCAAGACCTTTTAAAGGCTTGTCCCAACTATGCGATTTGGGATGACCATGACTTTGGTCCCAACGATGCTGATGCCAGTTGGGTTCATAGAGACTGGGCTCAGGATGCGTTTAAAACATTTTGGGCTAACCCAAGTTATGGAGCGCCTTCAGGAGCAAACAATATTGCTACTGCATTTAGGTTTAGCGATGTGGAGTTCTTTTTGTTAGACAATAGATCTCAAAGGATACATCACAACAATAGAACTCAGGATATACATGTGCTCGGAGATGAACAAATAGATTGGTTGATTGCAGCGTTAAATAAAAGTAAAGCTCCATTTAAGATGGTCGCAGTGGGAGGTGAGTTTTTAAATACTGCAGAGCTTCATGAAAATATGGCTAACTTTCCAGAAAGACAAGAGATTATAGACAGGATAGAGGAGGAGCATATTCACGGTGTGGTTTTCTTGACAGGTGATAGGCATTGTACTGATATGAGTCGAATAGAGTTAGAGGGAGGTGCAGTAATTCATGATTTGACGGTTTCGCCACTTACAAGCAGCGCTTACGATAATTCAGATGAGCCTAACGATTTGAGAATTGAAGGAACGACCGTGCCTTTTAGAAACTTTGCTGAGCTTAACTTCTCAGGTCCGAGAAAGAATAGGTCTCTTGAGATTGTTGTGAAGGATGTGAATGGTGTTGAGGTTTGGACTGAAATTCTAATAGCTAAAGAACTCTAAGAATTTTGATTTGTGTCATCACAAGTGATATTTGGCTTAATATTTTCGTTAGATGAAAAATATACACTCGATTAGAACGGATTATGTAAAGGGGGAAATGCGTATGCAGGATTTGGCGGATTCTCCGGCTCAACAGCTTTCTGCCTGGATAAGTGAAGCTTTAAAGTCAAACGTTCCCGATGCAAATGCATTTTGTTTATCGACGGTTACATCTGATGGGTTTCCTAAAGGCAGGACGGTTTTAGTGAAGGCGATAGATGGAGAGTCGGTGGTTTTTTACACGAATAAAAACAGCCATAAGGGTAAGGATTTGAGGAGCAATGCTAAAGCGGGAGCAACGTTTTTTTGGGCTGAGATGCAGAGGCAGGTGTGCTTAACGGGTGTGGTGACAGAAGTTTCTGAAGAAGAAAACGATTTGTACTTTGATACAAGGCCCCGAGATAGTCAATTAAGCGCTTGGGTATCTGATCAGAGCTCGCCAATTGATTCAAGAGATCAATTGACTAAATCTTATGCTGAGGTAAAAGCTAGATTTGATGGAGTAGAAAAAGTTGAAAGGCCTCCACATTGGGGAGGATATAGGATAGCTTTCGAAAGAGTAGAATTTTGGCAGGGGAGAGCTTCGCGTTTACACGATAGAGTGGTTTACACTAAATCTAAAAGTGGAGCTTGGAAAAAAGGAATGCTTCAGCCCTGACTTTTAAGCTTGTCTAAGACCTCTCTAGTCCACTCTGAGCACAAGTCCTTTTAGATAGGCTCCCTCTGGGTGGAATGCACTAACGGGGTGATCAGCTGGCTGTGTTAAGCGGTGAAGGATTCTCACGGTTCTGTTTGCCTGTATAGAAGCAGCTATGATTGTGTTTGTAAACAGCTTCTCATCGACAGCTTGGCTACAAGAGAACGTAAATAACAAAGAACCGGGTTTCATAGATTCGATAGCGCGAAGGTTGATTCGCTTGTATCCTTGAACGGCTGCGTGTCTCGCAGATGCACGCTTTGCAAAAGCAGGAGGGTCGAGAATGATAATATCGTATTCGCTAAGGTCAGACTTTAAATAGGCTACAGCTTCTTCTTGTAAGCTCTTGTGCTCATCAATGTTTAGAGAGTTTAAAGCAACATTTTCTTCACAAACTTCAAGCGCTCTCGCTGAGCTGTCAAGGCTGTGCACTTCCTTTGCACCTGCTTTCATAGCGTAAATAGAAAAACCACCTGTGTAGCTGAAAACATTGAGGACCTTCTTGTCCTTTGAGTAATGGCCGAGCAGCTTGCGGTTTTCTCTTTGGTCTATGAAAAAACCAGTTTTCTGCCCTTTCTCCCAATCTATATTGAACTTATGGCCATGCTCAGTAGCGTAGTGTTCCACAGGCATTTTACCCCAAACCACACCATCCTCACTCACCGTTCCTCCATGCTTGGCAAGGGCTTTAGAGCTTTTATCATACACAGCAACGAGCTTGTCTCCAAGTGCTTCAGAGAAAGCAGAGCAAAGAAGTTTGATAACGTTGTGCATACCAGGAGTGTGGCACTGGATAACTAAAACTCCAGCGTAGAAATCTGCGATAAGCCCAGGCAAACCATCACCCTCAGCATGAACGAGCCTGCAGGTGTCGTTCGTATCACTTTCTATAAGACCAAGCATTTCCCTAACGCTGATAGCCTCCTTTATCTTATCCATCCACCATTGATCGTCAGGCTTGTCTTCAGCGAAAGTGAGCATGCGGATAGCGATAGAAGTTCCAGGTGAGAAATGACCCCAACCGAGAAGCGCCCCTTTGTTAGCAATCACTTTTACCCAATCGCCAGCCCCAGGTTTTCCTTCTACTTTTTTAATTGCACCACTAAAAACCCAAGGGTGACGACGTAGAATACTTTCCTGTCTCTTAGGCTTTATCGTAATAATGGGGTGGCTGGGGTTATTCATTCGGCGAAATTACGTAAACGTCGGTGCCTTTAGTTCGGATTTTCCCTCCGTCTAAAAGTTTTCTTAAAATGTTAGAGACTGCGCCTTTGTGGCCTGCCTTGAATTTACGTATGAGATTGAAGGCATCAACCCCTTCAGGGTGAGTTTTCCTAAGCATGCTTAAGACTTTTTCTTCAGTTTTGCTACTGCTCCAGGTGCAGTTGTCACAAACTCCACATGGACTCACGGGGTCGTCGCTGAAGTATAAATCGAGGAGTTCTGAGCGACATCCTTCAGTTGAAATAAATGATTGTATGGCGCTCCATTTTTTATCGGCGGAATCTTTCCTGTCGGCATAAACCGAGGAAGGTAAGGTGATTTTTTTGGCGTTAATTCTCCCAGAAGGCCAAACAACCTCATACTCTGCTGCCTGAGGCATCCACTCTAATCGACCTTGAGCGTCCAAGGTTCTCGACGCAGAATCAATAACGTGCTCTGCTAAGCCTAGCTCACTTCCGAGTTTCTTAGCCGAAGTTGAAATAGGTTCCATGTCAAGCCCAATTCTCATTAAATGAGACGCAAGTATATCGGTAGGGTGAGTCGTCTCATTAACAATGCTATTTCTACCTCCTAACCACTTTACTTTTCCTAACGAGCTTCTGGGGTTTTTGATTAAATCTATATGGCCGGCACTGTTTAAAAAAGCTAGTGAGGCCAAAGCCTCTGAGGTAGTGCATCCAGAATTTTTAGCAGACTCTTTAATGTCAATGTTAGTGGGGTCGATTGGGGTGTCGCCTATTGCTACTTTGCCTTGATTAGCAAGGCTTTGGTAAATATTTTGAATCGTTTTAAGGGATGGGAACATCTCCTTGTTTCTCGCCTCACTCTTCTTTAAATCCCGTGCTCCTTGGAATAAGATACATCTAGAGGGATTGCCATCGCGACCAGCTCGTCCTGCTTCTTGGACGTAGCTCTCCAGATTTGCGGGAGCGCCGACGTGTAAAATCCACCTTACGTTCGGTTTATCAATACCCATTCCGAATGCGGATGTGCAGGCCATGATAGACACCTTACCTGAAATCCAATCTCGCTGGCGTTTTTGTTTTATATTTTTTTCAAGGCCGGCATGGAATGAGGTGGCGCATAGTCCCACAGAGGACAGTCTTGTCGCCCAGCGATCGGCATCGTTTCGTGTCTTGACATAAACAAGTCCAGATCCCTTGAGTTCGCGTGCTAGAAGTAATATTTCTTCTTCGGTATCGCCCCAAGTACTGACTTCAAATTCAAGGTTCTGCCTTCTCATCGAGGTAGTGTGGATGCACCCGGAGTCTATCTTTAGTTGGGTTGCGATATCAGCGAGAACTTCATTTGTTGCAGTTGCTGTGTATGCGCCAAGAACAGCTGTTGGGTAGTAGGATTTTAGAACGCTTATATTTCTGAACTCAGGTCTAAAATCATGCCCCCATTGTGAAATACAATGGGCCTCGTCAATTGCTATAGTTCTTACGTCGAGTAGGGGAGCCTGAGCTATGAAAAGCGGATCCTTGAGTCTTTCGGGAGAAAGGTATAGGAAGTCTAATGCACCTACACTGGCATTGTTTAGAATTCTATCTATGTTTTTTCTGTCTCCAGTTAGAGATGCCGCACGTGCGCCTAAAAGTTTGAGTTGGTTGGTTTGGTCTTCCATGAGGGCGATGAGAGGGGAAATCACGATGCATAGCCCACCACGCACGAGGGCTGGGAGCTGGAAGCATAAGGATTTTCCACCGCCAGTTGGTAAAAGAGCGATTACGTCTGTGCCTGAAGTGAGGGCTGATATCGGGGCAACCTGGAACTTTCTCAGCTCGTCAAAACCCCAAATCTTCTTGAGAGTGGAATTGATGGTGGATTTTGAATCTGTCTGAGGCATATTTGCACAAATATCAGATATCTAAGATGAGAAATATCGTAGCAGGAAACTGGAAAAGCAACAAATCTATAAATGAGGCCCGTGAGCGGATAGCTGTAATGGGTGCGGCTATGGGTTCTATGCCTAAAGATGTGAGGGTAATGATAGCTCCTCCAGCGCCTTACTTGTCTGAGCTTTCAGGTGGTGAACGTAACGGGATACTCATTGCAGCACAACAAGTTAGTGCGTTTTCTGATGGCGCTTATACTGGTGAGTTTACTGCTAATATGCTCGTTTCTTGTGGAGTTGATTTTGCTTTAGTGGGCCACTCTGAAAGGAGGGCTGACTTCGGTGAGTCAGATGAAATAGTTGCGAAAAAAGTTCGTAGATGTATTGATGCTGGTCTAGGCGTGGTGCTTTGCTGTGGTGAAAACCTTGCTTCGAGAGATAATGGAAGTCAGGAGTCGGTGATTAAAGCACAGCTTGTCTCTGCCTTTGAGGGTGTTAGCTCAGAGGAAATGGCAGGAGTGGTGGTTGCATATGAACCTATTTGGGCTATTGGGACGGGGAGAACTGCATCTGCTGCTCAGGCAGCGGAAATGCATAGTTTTATTAGATCTTACCTCGCTGATAGGTTTGATGAAGATATAGCATTTAGAACTTCTATTTTATATGGCGGAAGTTGTAAGCCGTCTAATGCAGACGAGATTTTCAGAAGCCCTGATGTAGACGGAGGTCTCATTGGTGGAGCCTCGCTAGATACTTCTGATTTTCAGTTAATTATAAAATCTGATTCAAGTCTTTGATTAATCAGTTTTAAGTTAAATGAGCAGAGAGTTTATACGCACAGATTACCTTAAACTTGACATTAAGTTTACGCCTTTGCTTCCGGCACGTGAGGTTGCTATTGCCTGGCTTTCAGAGTTGGATTTCGAAGTTTTCGAATCCACAGATGAAGGTCTTACAGCTTATATTCCCGAGCAATTTGTAGATAGCTCTGAGCTTTTAGATGTTAAAGTAAGATTGATGGGAATGGCTGAGGTTGTTTGGTCTGAAAGTATAATAAAGACAAGGAACTGGAATGCAGAATGGGAAGCAAATTACGAGCCAGTTTATGTCGGTGAAAGAGCCATAGTAAGAGCACCATTCCACAGTTTGCCGGAAAAGAAAGGAAAGGGGTTTTTAGATGTTGTTATCGTGCCACATATGTCTTTCGGTACTGGACACCACGATACGACACTTTTAATGATGCATACTTTGTTAGATTTAGAAGTCAAGGGGCTGACGGTATTAGATATGGGTTGTGGAACCGGGGTGTTAGCAATCGCAGCTTTGAAGCTTGGAGCAGCTTCAGTACTAGCGATAGACATTGAAGAGGGAGCTTACTCAAACACGATAGAAAACGCTGAATTGAATGGCTTTTCTGTAATGAATGAAAGTCTTGTTGTGGTTTGTGGCGACGCTGCCGATTTACAAGGTACTCCTGTCAATGATGTTATTCTTGCTAACATAAACAGGAATATTTTAGTGCAGGATATGGCATCTTATGACAAAGTTTTGAGGCCTGGAGGCAGAATCGCTTTGTCGGGATTCTTTGTTGGAGATGTGCCTGTTTTGCAAAGAGTGATAGAAGGTCTTGGGTGGCGTATTGAGGAGGTTAAGGATAGTGAGGGTTGGGCGTGTATTATTTGTGTGAAACCCGAGTAGCAGTTATAGCAGAAACTCATCCGTGACTTACTACATTGTAGGTTGATGCGAGTAACAAATTCTTTATACACGTTAAAGTCTGTAATAGCACTTGCAGCGATGTTTTTTATTTGGTCAATCTCGTTTGAAGGGTCTGCTCAGTCAGACATCCCAGCTAGAGATTCTTTGCCATCGGCTATATCCTT
>DQKQ01000091.1 GCA_015660615.1 Flavobacteriales bacterium | reverse complement strand
ACCTGCCTTATGATTTTCTTGAGACGGTCAGCGGGCGAATCATCAACGAGATCGAAGGCATATCACGCGTCCCTTACGATATTTCCAGCGAGCCACCTGCGACGATTGAGTGGGAATGAGGGTATGCTCTGAAACTTTTTTCCTATAAAGGAAAGGTTGTCATACACACAACATAAAAAGATTAATAAAAACAATGTGTTATAACGCTGTTATTGTTGAGAGGGAGTAGTGACATAGCCAGAAACCCTTGTGGTTACTGAATGTCACCATCTGTAAATCCTACTTCCTGCGCGAATCGTGAAAACAAACGTGTAAAGTAGAGAGGCGGACGAGAGGGTATGCAAATGAATCTTGCTGAGGTTGAATTACCATCAAATCGTAAGTTCGGTTTTTTCTTCACTGCGGTATTTCTGGGCTTTTCTACGTATTTCTATCATAAAGGAAGTGATGCTTGGCTCTACGCATTCAGCGCTCTCACTATTGCTTTCCTAATCGCTACTGTCGTTAAAGCTGATGTACTTCATCCTCTAAATAAGCTATGGATGCGTTTTGGGCTGCTACTAGGAATGATTGTGAGCCCTATCGTATTGGGTGTTATTTTCTTTGGGCTTTTCACTCCTATAGCGATTGTCATGCGTATTGCCGGACGAGATGAGTTGAGATTGCGTCTCAAAAAACAGTCCTCCCACTGGATAAAGCGTGAAACAGAAGCTCAATCACAATCTTTCAAACATCAATTCTAATTTAGGTAAAACCAATGGACTTTCTAAAAGAGCTATGGGCGTTTCTTCGCATTCGTAAAAAGCTATGGCTTGCGCCAATTATTATTGTGATGTTGATTTTGGGTGGGCTGTTAATCCTTGCGCAAGGCTCTGTTGTTGCCCCATTCATTTACACATTATTTTAAGAATCAACTGATGTATATCTTAGGCATTTCCGCTTTTTATCACGACAGTGCCGCATGTCTGCTCGAAGATGATGAGATTATAGCGGCAGCGCAAGAAGAACGGTTCACTCGAAAGAAGCACGACGCCCAGTTTCCGAGTAACGCCATAGGCTATTGTTTAAGGGAGGCAAATATTTCGGCAGACCAACTCGACAGTGTTGTGTTTTATGAAAAGCCCTTCGTCAAGTTTGAACGTCTACTTGAAACCTATCTGGCATTTGCGCCTAAAGGGTTTAAAAGTTTCGCTATGGCAATGCCAGTTTGGATAAAAGACAAACTCTTTCAAAAGTCTGTGCTGATAAAAGAACTTGAAACTACGTTAGGTGAAAACGTAGATTGGCGCGAACGTTTACTGTTCTCCGAGCACCATCTTTCTCATGCGGCTAGTGCTTTCTATCCATCACCATTTGAGAGTGCTGCTGTTCTTACACTTGATGGTGTTGGGGAATGGACTACTGCGTCTATGGCTCTTGGAAAGGGTAAAGAGTTAGAAGTAGTGAAAGAAATCAAGTTTCCACACTCTCTAGGATTGCTCTACTCAGCCTTCACCTATTACACAGGATTTAAAGTCAACTCTGGTGAGTACAAAGTTATGGGCTTAGCTCCATATGGAGTGCCACGTTACGCCGATTTAATAAGAGAAAAACTCATTAAAGTTGCAGTTGATGGCAGCTTCCAGTTAGACATGTCTTACTTTGACTATGCGACTGGCCTTACCATGACTAACAAGAAGTTTGACGCCTTATTAGGTGGGCCACCGCGCAAGTCTGAATCTGAACTTACACAACGCGAGATGGATCTAGCTGCATCTGTGCAAAAAGTCACAGAGGATGTTGTTATCCAACTAGCTAAAGGTATAGCTAAAGAAACGGGTGAGAAAAACTTGTGTTTAGCTGGCGGTGTTGCTCTGAACTGCGTTGCGAACGGCACTCTTTTGCGTGAGAAGATATTTGAAAATATTTGGATTCAACCAGCTGCTGGCGATGCTGGTGGCGCGCTAGGTGCTGCATTATCCGCATGGTACATACATCACAATAACAATCGTCATGTATCAACTGAACGCGACGCAATGAAGGGCACATATCTTGGTCCAGCATTTAGTGATGAAGAAATTGAAAATGAACTTATAGAATGTGGCGCTGTTTATCACAAGCTATCCGAAGAAGAGCTCATTGATAGTGTTGCGTCTTCGTTAGCTGATGAAAAAGCTGTTGGCTGGATGCAAGGGCGCATGGAGTTTGGTCCCCGCGCATTAGGTGGACGCAGTATTATTGCTGATCCTCGTTCACCAGCAATGCAGAAGCAACTTAACCTAAAAGTAAAGTATCGCGAAAGCTTCCGTCCCTTTGCTCCCAGTGTGCTCTGCGAAGACGTAAACGAATGGTTTGAGCATGATTCAGATAGTCCATACATGCTGTTGGTAGCGGACGTTCAAAAAGATAAGCGTCGTTCAATGACAGTTGAAGAAGAGGTTCTATTTGGTATCGATAAGTTGAATGTACCGCGTTCGTTTGTGCCAGCAATTACACATGTTGACTATTCTGCGCGTATTCAAACTGTCCATGCCGACACCAACCCTCGTTACCATGCTGTGATATCTAAGTTCAAAGAGAAGACTGGTTGTCCGCTTGTTGTGAATACATCGTTCAACGTGCGTGGTGAACCAATCATTTGTACGCCAACAGATGCCTTTAAGTGCTTCATGGGTACAGAATTAGATGTACTAGCAGTTGGTAGTTACTTGCTTCTTAAAGAAGAGCAAGACGAAGCCTTAAGAGAGAATTATGAGGAACGCTATGAGCTGGATTAGGGCGCGATATCTTTACTTTATAGGCTTTTACTTTTCTATTGCAATTGTCTCATTGGAACTAGGCATCAGATACATAGTACTTGGAGAGCCCAGGCTATTTGACTACTCAGAGGTGACAGGTTGGAGATTAAAGCCAAACTTAAATATTCAAAGACGGGACCACTATGGAAGCTGGAATGTTGTGACAGACCTTGATGGAAATCGGAGCATTTTAGACAGTAACTACAATATACCCAATTGGATTATTTTAGGAGACTCTTTTGCGTTTGGGGAAGGAGTAAACATTGATCAGCGTTTTGATGCGGTTAATACCTTTTTACAAGATTCATCAATTAATTTTGGAGTGCCGGGGTATTCACCCTTGCAAGCCTTCTTGAGAATCAATGAAAGTAGTTTTGAAATAAACGGAAACACTAGTATTTTGCTACTTGTGTACAAGAATGACATTCAGGATTCTATTCAATATCATAGTGCGTATCGTAAACGCCCAATTCTCAATGCAGAAGATATTATTGAGTATCCAAACTCTTTTTTAGATCACATTCATGGCTTCCTTAGAGACTCGTCTTACGTTTACTATTCTTTACTGCTGTATGTTCTGAAGCCAGATGTTGAACTAACTGTGGCAAATTTTATAAGTAATCTAAGATTTATCACGGGTTCATTTTCGAATGAAGTTCACGTCGTTTTTCATGGGTTTCACATTGATAATTTATCAGAGTACCTAAATTCTAATTTGTGCAAAGAAATACGTTGTCATGTATTTGAGGCAAGTAGAGAAAGTCGACCAGAATTATATATTCAAGGAGATGCGCACTGGAACGCCCTGGGGCATAAAGCCTTTAGTGATTTTCTCACTGATTTTGTTGTTGGTCAGTTAGATTGAATAACTGTTATGAAAGTTAAAATACGCTAAAAGGTGACTTCCGCAACTTGCTACAAAAGCGTATTGAAAAGGCCAATCCGCGTCACCTATGACATTTCAAGCAAACCGCCTGCAACGATTGAGTGGGAATAGCGAAACCCTCTGAAACCCTTATTCTTTAAGGGTTTACCAACAACACACTGACGACACACTTTCTCCTAGATGCTTGT
>DQKQ01000187.1 GCA_015660615.1 Flavobacteriales bacterium | reverse complement strand
TAACGGAAACGTTTTATAAAACAGTACTCGGGCGCCATGTGCAACATCCGAGAGGAAGACGTGAAAAAATCTGTAAATTCACTCAAAAACACCCATAAAGCACGGTGACGTTCAAGCGATAACGAGTGTGGAGCTAAGGCATTAGGGCGCGTACGAACTCGACCATAAGGCAACATTTTGCGGTAAGTTCTACCATTTATAGGATCCTCTAAAGTCTGCCCATTATAAATCCAACCAATAGATTGTAGCCCTAAATGTGCAACTCTCTGAAGCATTGTTCTTGGAATGAACCTAGTTAGCAGTGCAACAATATTTTTTACCACAAGTTTAACTTATATACTACTGTACTATCAATCGAGAAACTCCAAGAACAACAGTATCAGACTGACGAAGTACTGAAATTATATAAGTTCCAGCGTCAATTCCATGAAGCGAAATGACATTCGAAGAACCCGTGAAGATTACTCGGCCGCTAATATCAGATATCGAAACTTCGCAAGGGAATGTAGGGAAGTTTGAGATCGACACATAGGATGAAGAAAGAACTGGGTTTGGGTTAAGTTCTGGAGAGAACTGAGCGGCTGACAACAACTCTGATAGGCCTAAAACAGACACTGAAACAGACGCGCGGTCAGATTCACATGCGATTGGAAGAGGTTCAACTTGCCAGTTGTAGAAAAAATAGTAATAACTGAATGATGGGCCCGCGGTTGATTGTGTAATGGAGCCTATAGAGCCTAATGGGTATGGGTAAGAGAGTTCAGAGTCCGTTCCTTCACGCCAAAGCTGAGGGTCATCTGTCGTAGATCGCAATCCATAATTATCACCAGCAGGCACCTCAAAATTCAGGTCTATAACGTTTTCACCATCTTCAACGAATATCGTTGTAGAAGCAAGGACATTATCGGAGTTATCAATAAGTTCGAAAGTTCTGTCATAAGCACCATTTGCATAAACAGTAACGCTACGTATAAGCATATCCTCATATGCATCAAACTCAAGCCAACGATTGCTATTAGAATGATACTGGCCGCCTTCTTGAGTTTCCATTTCGCCTCCTGCAGCTAAATCACCTGAGGTAATGTGAGAGGCGGAAGCCCAAAATGTTGTTGAAGTTTCAAGAATCGCTGTTTCGTATGAAGAACCTGTTGCAAGCAGATTACCATCAAACTCTGAGTCGTACCATCTAATATTTTCACCACCTGTAGCCTCTAAAGTTACTGAAGCCGGCAAGTCAAGTGACGTGGCTGAAGCCGTCAACATCGGTGGACCTACAGGGGATTCATAAACTACAACGGTGTACTGCTCGGAATCGTTTGCGTTTAAGCAAATGTCTACAGTTGACACGCTGTAAGTACCTGATAAACTAACAACTATCGTTTGGGTTTCTTCACCTGTAGACCAAACCCAGCTCGCTGCCTCACTGGCCGTCATTGTAATATCGCTTCCATCGCATAGGTTTAAGTCTCCATCGATTTCGATTGTCGGAGCATCACCCGTAATATCAATAACGGAGGCAACATTAGAAATACCTCCACAACCCTCTAAGGTTGTTACAACAACACTGTAGTTACCTGCTTCCGTTACTGTAATCGTATTTGTATCAGCTATACCATTAGACCAAGAGTAAGTCTCAAAACCTAATGGAGTTGTAATAACCACAGAATCTCCTGGGCAAAAACCATAAGCTGAAGATTCTATCGCAACGTCTACTAAACAAGGCGCCTCAAATATTGTGTGGTATTGGTTGATGTCTGGAAGATCTAGTTCTGTTTCTAAGCCACTAGGCCATATGACAGTAGCTGTTTCAACTGATTCAGATGTACCTAAACCGAAATGACAAGAAAAGGTATTCGTAATTCCGTAGCTCTCACCTGAGCGGACTTCACGAATTTGGGTTCCAAAGTCTCCAGTGATAACAACTTTCGCACCTACAGCATCCACGTTTGATTGGAACCCCTCTAACTCGAATGTGATCCAGTTGTTGTCATTACCATCATTAACCCAAAGGATGTCCTCATGCTCAGAATCTGAATTCACATATCCATCACCGTAACTAGCATACAGGTCCACAGACCCATCGCGATTAGCGTCTCCGAAAGCAAAACTGTGCATCGTATCATCTCCAGGGAATGTCCCTCCTACTTCTGCAAAAGTCTTGTCTCCATTATTATGAAAGTATTTGTGAGTTCCTCCTGAGTAAACTAAATCTACATATCCATCATTATCGAAATCTTCCATCTTCGCTTGAAGGAAGAATCCTTCAATTTCGAGTCCGCTGCCTGCAGTAATGTTATTGAAATATCCATACCCGTCGTTTTCAAATAAGTAAAGTGTCGTGCTGTGGTTCGTGATTAGACAGTCGAAATCTCCATCGTTATCTATATCTGCAAAATCCACTGTCCAGCTCTGCTCGTAAAAAACTAAGCCTCTTTCATTTGCTTCTTCTGTGAAGTTTCCGTTTCCGTCGTTCACCCAAAGCTGGTTAACACGACGAGGATCGTAAGGGTCATTAATAAACTGGCGACACTTGGCAATAAATAAATCAATATCACCGTCGTTGTCAAAATCCGTGAAAACGGTTCCGTAGTTTCCAGAGTGATCATTGCCTGAATAATCTGCAAGAAGGTAATCATCTAGTGGGATAAGACCAGGAGCTGGTGTTAATGTTGCATTGGAAGAGCCCATCCACATACGGCTAAGACCATCATCGTGACAACCAAAAGCATCAAGGTATCCATCGTTATTGATGTCTGCCCAGTTACATGCCTGCATAAACATTGAAGCATTTTCAAGCTCCATAGAAGTGTTCACCCCTGGTGCAGTTATATGCTGAACGTGAACTCCATCATACGATCCGCCGGAGAAAACGTCTTTGTGTCCGTCATTGTCGAAATCGGCAACACACATACCCCACTGGTTACTGTTGCTCACAGAGCCGTAGTCAACATCATTGAAAGTCCCATCAGGACCTTGATACAGAACGTGTAAGTTTTCACTTTCGTCAAGCACTACAATGTCATCAAATCCATCCCCATCCATATCTGTGAAACCGACACAACCTCCACTGTGGTATTCTGCAGGGAGAAAAGCAGCGCCGTTTGTAAAAGTTTGGGCTAATAACGGGGAAAATGCTACGCTAATAATAACTATAGCAATAAATGTCAGTAAATTACGCATTGTAGTAGGTTATTTATTTTCAAAACAGGTTCTGCAAGTTAATACAAAAATGTAGTTCTTATATTAAATCATAATGGAATTAACTTCGCGGGATGATTTCAGGTGGTACAGTAGCATTTCATACGCTTGGTTGTAAACTCAATTTCAGCGAAACTTCGACTGTTGCAAGGCAGCTTTCCGAAGGTGGCTTTGCACGTGTAAACATTGACGAATCTCCAGACGTAGTAGTGATAAATACTTGTAGTGTTACAGACAACGCAGATTCTAAATGTCGCAATTTCGTACGTCGCTCACTTAAATCTAACCCCATCGCTTACATCGTAGTAATCGGATGCTACGCGCAACTCAAACCCGAGGAAATTGCTGCGATTGATGGTGTCGACCTTGTACTTGGAGCAAACGAGAAATTCAATCTGCCTTACATGCTTGTCGACCTGTCTAAGAAAGCCTCAGGTCTTGGTGAAATTCGCGTAGGCGAAATTAAAGAAGTGCGGGACTTCATTCCCGGATTCTCAAGTGGCGACAGAACAAGAACGTTCTTAAAAGTTCAGGACGGGTGTGACTATTTCTGTGCCTTCTGCACGATACCACTAGCCCGCGGACGATCTCGTTCAGGCACAATTGCTCAAACTCTCGATTCTGCTCGCGATGCAATCAAAAGGGGAGCTAAAGAAATCGTACTAACAGGAGTGAATATTGGAGATTTCGGCAAAGCAAATGGAGAATCACTTCTCGAACTCATTAAGGAACTAGACAAGTTAGGAGGAGGAATCGAGCGATACAGAATCTCGAGCATAGAGCCAAATCTACTGTCAGAAGACATCATAGATTTCGTTGCAAAGTCTACGAAATTTATGCCCCATTTTCACATTCCACTGCAATCTGGATCCGACGATATCCTATCTGCTATGAGGCGTAGATACAGGTCTGACTTATACCGTTCTCGAGTAGATTACATCCGTAAAAAAATGCCACATGCTGGAATTGGTGTTGATGTAATAGTGGGTTTCCCAGGAGAATGTGACTCGAGCTTTAAACAAACATATGACTTTATTAACTCTCTTAATATTAGTTATTTACATGTATTTACATATAGTGAACGTCCAAACACAACAGCACTCAGAATCGACGATGTCATTCCAGTTCAAACAAGGCAAAACCGCAATAAAATGCTAAGGATTTTAAGCCTTAAAAAACAGCGCGAACATTATGAAAATTTCTTAGGCGGCATTTCTAAAGTACTTATTGAATCTTCTGAAGATGAAGACCTCATATTCGGATACACACCGGAATATGTACGTGTAGCTGTAAATATGAATACTGTTTCTCGTAACACCACCACCTCACTACTTCTCAAAACCATCAACCCTAACGGGTTCGTCCATGGAAGCGTAAATTAATATAAAATGTACCCAAATTTATACTTCGCATTACAAGATTTGACAGGACTCGACCTCCCCTTCTTAAAATTAGTCAACAGCTTCGGATTTTTTGTAGCCATGGCGTTTTTAATCGGAGGATACTTTATCAGACTAGAATTCATCCGCCTAACCAATTCTGGAGTTTTCACCCCAAACAAAATCCAATCTCTCAAGGGCCTCCCATCGACCCCAATAGAAATAATCTCTCAAGCTTTTATAGGGTTCCTTTTCGGTTGGAAATTTTTATACCTCGCAATAAATGCTGGAACTTTGTTTAGTGGAGGCTCTCTACCTCAAGCACACTTGTTTTCCTTGGAAGGAAGTATTCCCCTAGGCATATTCATTGCTGTATTGTTAGGTGGATGGCGTTATTACGAGGGTCGTAAAAATGCTCTTCCCGAGCCTAAAATGGAAACAACAGAAGTAGCGCCATATGAGCACGTAGGAGGAATACTTACCGTCGCGGCAATAGGAGGCATACTCGGAGCCAAGCTTTTCCACCTCATCGAATATCCCGAGCAATTCATAGCTTTCTTTAAGAACCCAAGTCTCAACGCTTTCATTGGGGGGCTCACCATATATGGCGGACTCATAATCGGTGGATTAAGCGTCTATTTATACGCCCGCCACTACAAACTTAAGTTCCTAAATGTTGCTGACACAACAGCTCCCTCTCTGATGCTTGGCTATGGAGTAGGTCGCATTGGATGCCAAGTTTCTGGCGATGGAGACTGGGGGATTCCCAACCCCACCACTCAGCCATCATGGATGAGCTGGCTACCAGATTGGACTTGGAGCTATAATTTCCCCAACAACGTGAATGGAGTGGGGCGGTTCATCTCCGAATCTGATTCCTTGGCTATCTATCCTGGCTACGGCACCGTTCTCGATCCAGCTGTTTATCCTACTTCTCTGTACGAGACAACAATATCTGTCATCCTCTTCATAATTCTTTGGTCTTTAAGAACGAGATTAAAATCTGCGGGGCTACTTTTCGCCATCTACCTGATGATGAACGGCACGGAGAGATTCTTTATCGAGAAAATTCGCGTAAACACAACTTTCGATTTGTTAGGCATCACCATGACACAAGCTGAACTCATCTCGACAGCACTTTTCTTAGGTGGAGCAGTGCTTTTCCGCATCTTATTCTCTCGAAGCGAGCCAACAAAAACCTGAATCTATTTCCTGAAAATGTTCATATTATAGATTCAGAGGGGTTTTTAATAATCTGATTAAACCATTTAACTTGTCAGTCGTCAAATAGACAAATGCATAAAAAAAGCTACAAGACATTTAAATTCAATGGCTATCCAACTGACCGTGATCTTGTCTTGGCATTATCAAGCAGTGACGACACTACACGCAACAGCGCGTTCAACGTCCTACTTGACACGCTTCAACAACCTATCTACTTTCACTTGCGACGCCTTTTAGGCAATCATGAAGACGCTGCTGATGCATCCCAAACAACCTTTATCAAAGTCCATACCTCCCTACACACCTTCGCCTTTAAATCAAAACTCAGTTCGTGGATTTTCACAATCTCAACTAGACAAGGTCTTGACTTAATTAGAAAACGCAGAGTTACAGAGGATGACTTCGAAACTAATTTAGCAAGTCTCCAATCAGATCTTTATTTTGACGCAGATGAGGCAACTGCTAGAATTCATGCTGCAGTACTAACGCTTCCAGAAAAACAAAGAGCCGTTTTTATCTTAAAATATTTTGAGGGCCTCGACTACAAATCAATATCTGATGCTACTAGCACCTCCGTGGGAGCTCTAAAAGCCTCTTATTATCACGCAAAACAGAAAATTAAACCCCTGCTACTTTCTAACGTCATATAAACATGAGCTACTCAAAAGAAAACTCAAATAATAAGCCATTTAAAATTCCTGAAGGCTTCTTTGAAAAGCAAAGATCTGAGATCCTTTCGGCAACGTCTGAGAGGCACTCCGTTTCTAAGAAACGCGTATTGTCAATAAAACTGTCTCGCTCTTTAGCATTGGCCGCATCTTTAACTGCTATAGGTTTCTTAGTAACTGTTTGGACGAATAAGTCAATAGATAAATGCATAAGCTTCGCATGCCTTCTAGAGTCTACTGATTTTAACGACTTAAATAAGGAAGAGTATGAAACGCTAGAGCTTTGGCAAGAAGAACTCACAGAAGAAGAATATGAATCACTTTAATCAATAACCCGCATAGAGCAAACAAACAATTATAAATTATGAAAAAACTACTTTTTACCACACTACTTATTGCCTTTGCAATAGCTCCAGCACTCAGCCAGAAAAATGTCTCTAACGACGAAAAGTCTCAAAGAAAAGAGAGAATTGAAACTCTTAGAATTGCGTTCTTTACTGAAAAACTAGAAATGACTACAGAAGAAAGCACTGCTTTTTTCGCACTTCACAATAACCTTGAGGAATCTATTGCAGACCTTAAAAAGGAATATAAACATCTTCGCACAAAAAAGAAAAATTCTGATTCTATTTCAGACAAAGAATACGCTCAAGGAGTGACACAAAGAGCTGAATTTAAGAAAAAAGAAATAGATTTAAACAGCTCATTTATTCTAGACTGCTTTGATATACTTGATGCAAAGCGAGCAATTGCGATCCCTGAAATCAAAAAGAATTTTCGCAAACAAATACTTACTAAAAGAAATAAAACCGTTAAGGAAAAATAAATCCTATTATATGGCCTTTTAGCAACTAAGTTCTAGCGGCGACCTTTCCCTCTACCGTCACGTCCACGTCCACCTCGCCCACCTCCATTTCGTCCTACACCACCTCCACTTCGTCCACCTCTTCCTCCTCCACCACGAAAATTAGGGTCGTATTCCGGACCTGGTCCCACTCGAGAAGGAAGCTTAAGCTTATCGACTTTACGCTCGATTAGTTTTTCGATATTACCGAATCGGCGCATATCATCGGGAGTGATGAGAGTGAATGCTTCGCCTTTGCGTTCTGCACGAGCAGTTCGACCTATACGGTGTACGTAATCTTCTTCGTTAGGCGGTACGTCGTAGTTTATTACAACCTCGATGTTGTCTACATCAATACCACGAGAGACAACATCTGTAGCAACGAGCAAAGGGATTATCTTTTGACGGAAACCAAGCATTACTTTTTCTCTCTCTTCTTGTTTGAGATCTGATGAAATTTTATCGCACTTGAGACCGGCCTGACGAAGGGCGCGAACAACCTGGTTGACTGTGCGTTTTCGAGAGGTAAAGATTATACCAGATTTAACATTGAGGCCCTTGAGTAAATCAACAAGAACATCATCTTTTTGGTGTTCAAAAACGACGAATGCACTTTGCTTGACATTTGCTGATGGCTTCGAGAGTGCAAGCTGTACAGTTACTGGATCATTCAAGAGTTCGTGAGCTAAAGAGCGCATCCTATCCGGCATGGTGGCACTGAATAGTAAGGTTTGGCAACCTTTGCGACAATAAGAAGCGATGCGCATAATGTCTTGATGGAAACCCATATCCAACATGCGATCTGCTTCGTCAAGGATGAGAACTTCAAGCTCAGAGAGATCGACGTATCCAAGATTGAGATGGGAAAGCATCCTGCCTGGGGTTACGACAACAATATCAGACCCCTCCTTCAGGGCTTGTTTCTCACGAGAGAATTCTTTTCCAGAGCCTCCACCATAAATAGCAAGACTAGTTACACCAGTGTAGTAACCGAAACCCTCGGCTGCCTGATCAATTTGCATCGCGAGTTCACGAGTTGGCACTACCACTAAGGCCTTTACTTTCCCATTGTCTGGTGAATCAATAATGATATCCATTGTTGGGAGTAGGAATGCAGCAGTTTTACCTGTTCCCGTTTGGGCTATTCCAAGCATATCCTTATTACGAAGTATGTGAGGAATCGCCTCTGATTGAATCGGAGTAGCGTTTTCAAATCCCATCGCTGCGAGTCCATCTTCTATATTGGGGTGAAGTTCCAGGTCCACAAACGGGACGGGAACTGCGTTTTCTTCCTCTTTTTGCACGGCGTGAAGATAGTGAATCGATTACCTTTATGGTGTGAGATTGATATTTAAGATAATAACAGGGCTGTTTTTGGTAGTCTTTTCTTTTGAGGCGGGTGCTACACACCTAATAGGCAGTGAAATGTACTACGAGGATTTGGGGGGCGGAAACTACCTTATAACGCTGAAGGTTTATAGGGAATGCGGACCCGCAAACACACAACAAACTGACTTCGATGATATTATTTATTTAGGAGTATTTTATAGTTCAACAAATCAACTTCAACAAGTTCATGACGTTTTTTTAAACGCCGGAACTATCCAAAACGTGCCCGTAATAATGACGAATCCATGCGGATCACCTCCTCCAGGGTTATGCGTAGAGGAGGCTACTTACACTAAAACTTTAATGCTCGGCACAAATGGAGGTTACGATATAGCTTGGCAAAGGTGTTGCAGGAATCCGTCGATTAGCAACCTTGCTAATGCTGGAGGCACTGACAATCCAGGGATGACGGCTACTATTCACATTCCGTTTAACGATGAGGTTAATGGATCGAATAGCTCTCCTGTATTCCAAGAATTTCCACCTGTTGCTCTTTGTGCAAATTTCGGATTCTTCTTTGACCACGCAGCTATTGACCCTGATGGTGATGAGCTTGTTTACTCTTTTTGCGCTCCTTTTGACGGGGGCGGAGCTAATGGAGGAGGCGCAGGACCTGACAGCCCTGCTCCTAATCCACCTGCCAACCCACCGTACTCGAGCATACCATATGCAGGGGGGTATTCTGCTGGATATCCTATAGCTTCGGATCCAGCATTTTCAATTGACCCTGTGACTGGCTTCATAACAGGAACGCCTACTATTCCTGGGCAATACGCAATGGGGATTTGCGTAGAGGAATTCCGAGATGGAGTATCACTTGGACACGTATTGAGAGATTTCCAGTTTAATGTAACTCTCTGTGACGCAAACATCGTAGCAGCAGTAACCCCTCAGCAACCGGAGCAGCTTTGCATAGGAGAAACGATTCAATTTGAAAACAACTCCATCAATGCGGATGATTTTATTTGGGATTTCGGAGTAGAAGGAACTAATACAGATGTTAGTACTGAATTTGAGCCATTGTTCACGTTCCCTGCTGTGGGTAATTATATAGTGACACTGATTGCCAATCCAACTTGGCCATGCGCAGATACATCTTCTCAAATATTTGATGTGTATATGCCACTAAACCCTATAATAGAGATGGCTGATTTTAATTGCATACTCGGAACTGAAACGTTCGACTTCGAAGTGACAGGCACCATGAATAATGAAGCTACATACTTTTGGGATTTCGGCGCTACTGGATCGCCTACTTCTGCTAATATACCAGCTCCAGCCGGGGTGGATTTTAGCAACAATGACAACTGGAATGTAACTCTAACTGTAAACAACCACGGATGCACTGCGAATGATGAGTTTACATGGATTGCTCCTGAACAGCCTTCCGCTTCTGTTGAAGACCAAACAGGTTTCTGCCAAGGCCTCACTTTTACATTCGAAAATAACTCTACAAACGCTGAAACCTATTTATGGGACTTCGGCTCGCCTTTCGGCGGCGACTTCTCCACTGAACCTGAGCCTGAATTCACTTACGCGGACTCTGGATTATATACTGTAACACTTACTGCATACGCACCGTTTACATGTCCAGATTTTACTACGGCAATTGTTGAAATACAATATCTTTTAGAACCAATTTTTAACGTTCCTGATCCAGACTGCTTTTCCACTCACAATTTTTCTATGACAGGCACTGCTTCTGTGGACAACAACACTGTTTACACCTGGGATTTCGGGGGGGGAATAGCCACCGCTACTATTAACAACAACACAGTGCTCAACCTGATATACAATGATCCAGGAATTTACACCATCACCCTGACAGCTGAGGTCCCCGGGCTTCAGGGATGTCAGCAATCTTACTCAGCACAAGTCGAAGCTATTGCCGACCCCACTATTGATTTTTCTGCAGGCCCACTTCTTGGTTGTCCACCTCATCAAGTTTCCTTCACTAACCTTAGCTCGACAAATACAGCAACAACTTATTTGTGGCATTTCGGTGATGGAAATACATCTAATTCCGTTAATGCAGTACATATATATACAGGCTCGGGAAATTTTTCCGTTGAGCTTGAAATGACCACAGGTGGATACTGTGTAAGGAACCTCAATAAACTCGAGGTAGACCTAGTTACAACCTATCCCATTCCTTTTGCTGCCTTTTACGTCACGCCTAATGTAGTTGATATCTTAGACCCTATTGTGCAGATAGATTACATAGGCGACCAAGATGTAGATTGTTTTTACAATTTCGGAGATGGCGGGAGCCTTCAGGGATGTGATGGAGAGTATGTTTATTCAGACGGGGGTATATACAACATTACCTTAACTGTTATTAATGCCGCGGGGTGTACCAATACGGCTGCTGGTCAAGTTAGCGTGAGTGGATCAGTGTTTTACGCTCCTACTGCTTTCACTCCTGATGGAGATGGATTAAATGACGTTTGGCTTCCAGTAGTTTTAGGCGTAAGCGCCTATAGATTGAGGGTAATAAATAGATGGGGCGAATTAGTTTGGGAAACTCTTGATTATCAGACTCCTTGGCTTGGTGAAAAAGGTGATGAAGGTCAGTACTTCTGCCCTAATGGATTGTACATTTGGGAAGCTGTTTGGGTGGACCAAATTGGTTATCCCAGAACTAAAAGTGGTTCAGTATATCTAACAAAGTGAGTTTTCCCCTAACTTGTGGCATGATTCTCATAAAATAATTTAATTAAAATACAGCGAGTAAGATGTCAGATTACGGAAACGACAATAGAGACAGAGAGGAGTTATACTCAGTAAGGGTTCGTGCTGGAAAACGCACATATTTTTTCGATGTAAAAGAGACTAGAGGTAAAGACCTTTATATGACAATTACTGAAAGCAAGAGGAACTTTGACAACAGTGGAAATGTTAACTACTCAAAGCATAAGTTATTCCTCTACAGAGAAGATTTCGAAAAATTCGAAGATGGATTTATCGATGCTACTGACAAGATTAAAGAATTAATGGCTTCTGGTAAATTCCGCGACCCTATCGCAGAGCGTAAAGCTTATGATGAAGCGAATCCTCCTGCTGAAGTAGATAAGGCAGAAGTAAGCTCTGATACCGAAGTGAAATCTGATAAAGAATTAAGCTCTGAGGATGAAGTTGATTCTGATAAAGAAGCAAGCTCTGAGGATGACGTTAATTTCGACGACTTATAGAAAGGATTGTCGAAATAATCCCAACCTATGTGATAACTCAATAGTTTAACCTTCACTTTTCCACACTTTACGAACACAAACGTGCCTAAAGCCATAAAAGGTATGGGGTTTAATGTGTAAAACTTTCTCTAGAATACTGCTAATAGGCTTCTAACTTAGCGAAGACCTGTATTAATCGTCAAAAATTATTCTAATGGGAAAGATTATTGCAATTGCGAACCAAAAAGGAGGAGTTGGAAAAACTACAACTGCTATTAATTTAGGTGCTTGTTTAGGCGTTTTAGAATATAAAACACTGCTCGTTGATTCTGACCCTCAGGCAAACGGGTCGAGTGGTGTAGGAGTTGACCCGTATTCTGTTATAAATGGGACTTACGAGGCATTAATGGGTAAATCAGAAATAAATGACTGCATAATTTCCACCACCTCCCCTAACCTTGATATCCTCCCTTCTAATTTAGATTTAATAGGCGCAGAAATAGAATTAGTAGATGTTGCTCAACGCGAGCGCAAGATGAGTCAAATGCTAGAACAGGTAAGAGATCAGTATGACTTCATCATCATAGATTGCTCACCGTCTTTAGGGCTTGTAACTTTGAATGGACTTACTGCAGCTGATTCTGTTTTAATTCCTGTGCAATGTGAGTACTTCGCACTTGAGGGCTTAGGCAAGCTTTTGAATACTATTAAAATAGTCCAAACACAATTGAACCCACGCCTGGAAGTCGAAGGAATCCTTCTCACCATGTACGACACTCGACTTCGCCTCGCTAACCAAGTTGTTGAGGAGGTGCGAATTCACTTCCAAGATTTAGTTCTAAACACTGTCATACATAGAAATACTCGCCTCGGCGAAGCGCCTTCTTTCGGAGAGACTATAATCCTGCATGATGCAACATGTAAAGGATCTGTAAACTACCTCAATCTTGCAAGAGAAATTCTTCAAAGAAACGAGATGACAAAGATTTCAGATGAGGAGAAATTCCTTAGTGATGTATTAAAGTAAATTGCTAATACAAGGATGTCGAACAAGGTGAAATCTAAAGGTGGTTTAGGCAGGGGAATTAACGATATCCAAGATTATCGTGATTTCAGTCTTGGTATGAAGTCTAAGCTCTCTGAAATGACTCGAGAGCTCGACATAGAAAAGGAACCTGTTAAACAGGACAAGTATGTAAAGCCTCGTTATATCGGTCAGATGGCTGGAAATATTGCCATGATTCCTATCGGCAACATTCAAAGAAATAAAACTCAACCCAGAGAGAGTTTTGATGCAAAAACTCTCAAAAGTCTCCAGGACAGCATCAAAGAACTGGGCATAATACAACCTATTACAGTAAGGAAAATTAGTGCTTTAAAATATCAAATTATTTCAGGTGAGCGTAGGTTTAGAGCTGCACAAGCTGCAGGGTTAGATGAAATTCCTTCTTACATACGAAAGGCTGATGATAAGCAGCTTCTGGAAATGGCTCTTGTTGAAAACGTTCAACGTCAAGATCTACATCCCATTGAGATATCGACCTCATACAAAAGGTTAATTGAAGAGTGTGAATTAACACATGAGCAGATTTCTAAAATTGTAGGACAATCTCGATCTTCAATAACGAACTCACTTCGGCTACTTGACCTGCCTGAAGAGATTAAAATTGAGCTCGCAAAACGCACTCTATCTAAAGGTCATGCAAAAGCATTGCTTTCAATATCTTCTAACCCAGAAAGGCAAATATTAATTATGAACCTCGCAATTACACAAAAGTTCAGTGTTAGAGAAACGGAGGCCCTTTGTCAAAAAGATGGCGGCAAAAGTAGATTGCAAAAAAAATCAATCCATAGATTTAGGGATTTATGTGAAGACGAAATACAAGCTTTAGATGGTCTAAGATTGAGGTTTGGAGCTAAGATTAAACTGAAACCTATAACTGGGGAGAAATCTGGCACATCAGGCAGAATAGAACTTCATTATAACAATATTGAAGATCTTGAAAAGCTTTTAGACAAACTCAAGCGATAAGCTTGTTCAAATGCGCGCCATTTTATCACTTAGCTTTTTAATTCTTGGGAGCGGCTTTTCCGTCTCGGCTCAAGAAAAGATTCTTTCCGAGAATGAGTTGAGAGTTAAGAATACGACTACTTGGGCAATGCTTCTTCCAAGTTCAGGACAAATCATTAATAAGAAATACTGGAAAGCTCCAATAGTGCTTGGGGGATTAGGGGCAAGCGTATATTACGTGATAGACAACTCAACTGAGATGAATTTGTTTCTCGAAAACTGGGGATATGAAACGGATGATGACCCCTTAACGAATAGCAGTTTGCGAGATAACAATGAGAATCTTTATACAGTCTCAGACTTAAAAGATGGCGCTTACTTTTATAGGCGCAATAGAGATTTATCTTATTTGTCATTTTTCGGAGTGTATTTACTC
>DQKQ01000097.1 GCA_015660615.1 Flavobacteriales bacterium | reverse complement strand
TAAGATTAGCGTCTTTGCGACTGGTTAATTGGGAGCGTTTTGGTGATATCAAAACATCATTAAAATCTAATTTCACATCATCTATAATTCTCATTGCATCCTTCCGACTTAAATGAGTATTGGTATTATTTAAAAAAGCAACTTCCTTGCTTCAACTAAGATATTGGTTTATATTCCTTTTGTTTATGTCCATCTCTGAAAAACTCACACGGGACATTGTTGCTAACATTTTTTTGATAGTGTATATCTGCTTCTTGATAGTTGGGGTAAAGTGTAAAATCTGAACTTGTCTCCACTTGATATGTTGGTAACTGCTGATAAAAGGGCATGAAGTAATCCTTTCTATTAAGTGTATAACCAAATAAGTATTTATGAAAAAAGAGATGCCAACGCCATAGCCGATTCACCAATAAATTTTGGGTGAATCTTCATAGTGCTATATTGTTGAGCAGATGACGAAACCTGCCGCAGACCCTGATGCAATGGGTAGTCAACCCATGACGGTGCCTACAACATCTCTATTGCTTGGTCTATGCTATCTGTGAATTCTCTATGCCATATTTCATCTCGATTCACACTCACCCCCTTATCATCTATCCAAATATCATAAAACGGTTTAAATACTGCAACATCATTATACTTCACTCCCCAAGAGTCTAATTGCGCTCTAGTCTCTTCAAGAGTATCTTTACCATCCCAGCATCCTCTTGCTGACCAGTAATGTATATAATGACCTTCTTCATGTAATGAGTTTAAATACTCAATACGCCGAAGAAATGGTTTAGATGTTCTAAAAGAGTATGCATCATCTGAGCTCCTTGGGTCGCCATCCTGTTTACATATAGTGCCGTCAATATCTACCATAATGACCTTTTTACCCATTTCATGACATTTCTCAGCCATCAATACTCTTGCCTGGATTCCAGCCATAAAATGACCAGCCATATCTTTCTGAAGCTGCAATTCCTGTTCAGCCGTATCCTGATTAGCCTTTGCTATCAACTCATCTGCTTCCATTTGTATTACCCTTCGTTATAATGATAATTATCAACTAATTGCTCTTCTGTCTTATTTCCTCTAGCTTTCCATTCTTCTTCTTGTAATTTTAGTTCATATTCTTCAATATCAGAATAATCTTCTTTAAAATTTTCTGGTGCTTCCTTTACCGCATTCAAATAATTTTTTATTTGAGTGCGTTGTTGTTTGTTATGAAACCGTTTTAATTTTCTGTTAGAACCAAATTTTTCAACTTGTTCGTCCATTGTTCCTGCCTTTTCTTAATAATTTTTTTTGTTTTCTACGAGCAGACTGCAAGAATACTTTATTCACCTTATCTGTAAAAGTCTCACCTTTCATGTGATCCATTTCATGGTGGAAGATCCGTGCAGCTAATCCTTCAAAATGTACATCTATAGTATCACCGTCAGCGTTCTGGTATTGACCTTCTATTTCTGTAGGTCTTCTTATATTCAGAAACAACTCCGGAAAACTTAGACAACCTTCCTTCATCATTACTGTTTCATCTGATTCCTTTTTTATAGTTGGATTAAAACATACGATTGCTTGGTTACTCTCATCCACTCTCATTGCAAACACCTTTACGGGCATTCCTATTTGATTAGCGGACAAACCTAATCCATGATGAAAAACCATGTTTTCTATCATGATTCTATGCATTCTCTCCGCATCAGCTTGAGGTGGGTCAAATATCCATGCTGCAGGCTCTTGAGTTAATATTTGGTCTGATTCGTGAAGTAAAGCACCTATACCATGTTTAAGAGTTATGTCCATTATGCTATTCTAGAAAAATTCTTATGTTTCTCAAAACGAATCGTTGTGTCAAATTTTTCATATAATATTTCACCCTTATGACTAATGACAAATACATTAACATCACCGGCTAAATCATATAAAATTTTAAGGAACTCATCTGTTCCCGATGTATCCAAAGAACTATCAAACACCTCATCCAAAATGAGTAAATTAGTATTAACACTATTCTTGAGTTTAGCTATAGCTCTCCAAGTGAAGAGTAATGCAAGATCAATTCGCATTTTCTCACCTTCACTAAAGGAATCATAAGTAAATTCGTCACGATATCTTGATTTTATCGTTTCATTAAAACCTTCATCAAGTTCAAAGGATACATAAAAATCCATCTTACTAAGATGGGCACTTATATATTTATTTATGATGGGCAGATATTGCTTTATAATTTTAGCTTTGATTCCGCCGTCTTTCAGTAGGTTCCCCGCTATTTCATACAGGTACTTCTCATTTGAAATTTTCTCCTTCTCTATAGTATATATTTCAATATCTTCTTTTGCTTCTTCAAGGGCTTTTTTAGTTTGTTCTGTATGTTCTTCTATTTGAGAGATTTCTTCATTCTGTGCATTAACCTTCTTAATATATTCTTGGCAAGCTGCAATAGAGTTTTTAACTTTTAAAGACCCACTTTCTTGGTCAGTTATATCATCAAGTATTACATCAATTTCATGCGTCCGTTCCTCTTTTTTCTTTATCTTATTACCCAACTGGAGTAAGCCAGAACTCAACTCATGCATTTTACCATGAAATTCACTAACCATTTTATCACGATGAGTTTCTGGAATTTCTTGATTGCAGGTATCACACTTATCAGTATTTTCATAATAAGACATATCCTCATTACATTTAGTTATTCCCTTTTCAATACCTTTCTGGTAATCATATAGCGAAGCAATTTCCCCCCTGATTGTTCGTTCATCGGAGATGGATTCAGAAAGCGTTTTAATTTTTCCACTAAAGTCCTCAATATCTTTTGAATATTCTTTAAGTATCTGTTCATGCTTTTCAATATCCTTTTTATTTTTCTCTATTTGAGTAGACTTGTTTTCTTTGAGCTTGTTAATTAAAAATTCAAGATTTTCTTTTTCGCCCTTGGCAAGTCCAAGAGAAATATCCACCGTTGCCGTATCATCTTTATTTTCAGATACTCTAACCTTGAGTAATTGATTCATGACTGAGAAGATTTCTATGTCTAGAAGGTCTTCTATAATAGCTCTACGGTCACTTGGCTTCAATTGCATAAATGGTACAAATGAAGAATTACCCAAAATTACAATTTGAGTAAAAGACTTATAATTCAGCTTAAGTATGCTCTTCTCAAGAAATTCCTGATAATCTCGTACTGAAGCATCTTGATTTAGAGGAACACCATTTTGGTATATGGTAAAATAGTTTTTTTTTATTCCTCTCTTAATGAGATATTCTTTATTGCCAATAGTGAATTCAATCTCAACTTCAGTCCCACCTTGATTAACTGAATTAATAAGTTGATGCTTATTAATAGAGCGAAACGGTTTACCAAACAACCCAAAAGTTAGAGCGTCTAATACCGTAGATTTTCCAGCACCATTATCCCCAATTATTAAGGTTGATTTTGTTTTATTGAGTTGTACTTCAGTAAAGGCATTACCAGTAGACAGAAAATTCTTCCATCTAATCTTTTTAAACTGTATCAAGTATCCTCACTCAATAACTGTGGTTTGGACTCATGCTCAAATCTATATTCTGCAGTTTTTATACCATCTTTCAAAATAATATTAACCATCTTATTAATAGTAATATCTCTCGTATGTGCTGCATGAGCAATCCTTATAAAATCCTTATCTGGTATTTCTACATCAATAGCTGTCCAAGGTTCTTCATCCTGTCCTACTTCTACTGACTTAGGCCATTCTTGTTTTTTATCTGCCATTAGACCGTTTCCATCGTTAGTGATTCAGTATATAATGATGTCATCAAATTATCAAGTTCTGATTTTTGTTCAATTTCCATTGACTGAACAAATTTAGAAAGTATAGTCATCGTGTCCTCAGCCTCGTCTATCAGCTCTTCGCCGTCAAAATCGTCTATATCAAAATTTTCCACTACTGAAATATCAGTAACGTCAGCTTTGTACAACTTGTCTAATAACGTATCAAACCAAAATGCATTATTTCGCTTCACTACAACGAGCTTTACATAGCTGTCCTTGTACTTGGTGTAATCTTCGTTTTCGATTGTCTCTAAAGTTAGCTTATCTTCATCATAATAATACTTATGAAAGATTTCTTGGGGATTTTGTATGAATTCTAAACTTCGTGTCTCTGTGTCGAATATGTGGAACCCTCTGGGGTCTTTATAGTCGCTCCATGTGATTTGGTATGGAGTTCCAAGGTAATAGACATTACCGTTGTCAGATTTGTGATGAAAATGACCGCTGAAGGCCATATCAAATTTCTTAAATATTGCTGCAGAAGTACCTTCGTAGTTATACTGCCCACGATGCATCTCAAACCCCCTGACCTGCAAATGACCAAACAAGATTTGAGCATCAGTCTTAGCTATCATATCCAAAGATTCAGCTTCATTCTCTGGGCAGATCCAAGGTTGCATGAAACACTTCAGTCCATCCAACTCAATCTCTGTGGGATAATGATAAACTCTTACCAATCCACCACCATCGCCCTCATAGCCATTAGTCATCATTCTAAGACAAGACATACTGTTTACATCATTCGTATTTTTGAAAAATGTATCATGATTACCAATTATTAAATGTAGATTTATGTATCTATCCCAGCATTGATCAAAGAAATGATGCCTCATTTGATAGAGTGTCTTATAATTGATGAACTTGCGGCGGTCAACGATATCGCCCATGTGCACTACAGTAGTAATGTCTCTTTCCAGTAGTGTTGGAAAAAAGATGTCTTTGTAGAACTTGGCGAAGTAATCCATGAAAACTTGGCTGTCATTTCTCGCGCCCCAGTGGCTATCGGTGATTATTGCTAGTTTCATGCGGTCACAAAAAAATATTCGAGGTTAGTGGTTTTGGTTTTCTTCTTCGTAGTGACTTTTTTATTTTTCTTGGCCTCCTCAAAGTTTGATATAAAATCATACATATTCACTTTTTGGTCATGCGTCATTGTCTCATACACATAGTTCTGGTCTTGGTCATGCTGTGAGATTTCTATGTTGTCTCCAAGTGAAGCACGGCTGTCCATCGTCTTATACTTAATATATAATTGCTTTTTTTCCTTCTGGATGCGTCTAACGAATGCGTAGTATATGATTTGGGTAAAATATGCAAATGGGTTCTTGGATTTTTCGGGGGAGAAATTATGCATATACTGGATGCAGTTCTCAATGCCGTCGCTGACCATTTCCTCCCTGAAGGCGTAATTTATAAAGTTGGGTCTATACGATAATCTGTTAGCAATCTTTAAAAAACATTCGCCGATGTATTCGGGGCATCGTGGAAGCTCAACTCCCTCTTCTTTGGCAGTGGCGGTATTATTTTGATGAGCCGTCATCTCTTCTAAAAATCTTTGATTGTCAACGTAATGTGCTGCCAAGTAAATCCTTTCTTCATTTGTATTATCATTATATCATATTTGTGGATTAAGTCAAGTATAATCGACCACTTGACAAGTTGCTAATTGTATGTTATAATACTCTTGTTAGGTTAAGAGGGGAGAGATAGCTGCTTAAGAGATTTCTTCTTGTAAGGCCCTCGCTTTTTACCCGTCATCCCCGCACTCTGTTTCTGTTTCATTTCTGCTGTCCAGTATCTCTCCATAGCTTCACTCTGGTTCTGGCAGTGCTCCTTTGTTCGTGGAATTCTCTTCTTACCCAACTTTGCTTCACTCATTTTCTTTCTCGTTTCCTCACTCCTAGGCAGGCTTTGTAGTTCCTTTGTGATTTCTTCTCTACCTATTATACCTGCTGTCGCCTTCCATGCTACATAATCTTGCTTTCGCCCATATTGCTCATAGAGCAAACGATGAGCTTCAGCGTGTTCAGGCACGGTAAGGCGAACCAAATTCTCTGGGTCGTCTGTTCCCCCAGCGTGTGTGGGGATGATATGATGGTTGTGATAAATATTTTGAGACATGCTGGCCTCCTGAAAGGTTAGTGTGTTAGGTGGGGGGCTGACACTGAATCAGCCCTCTACCGCTATTTATACTTTTAATTGTATGTGATATTGTGCAACTGGGAAATTCTCTTCACGGTATATTTTTAATCTTTCCTTAAAATGACCAAGTGTATAATTACTCTTCGACCCTTGTTTCAGATCATCTGCAATATCGTATAGTGTAGCCACATCCTTGCTATCATCCTTGCGCAGGGCCCTACCTATTGCCTGTAAATTTCTGACACGAGATTTAGTAGGCGAAGAGAAAACCACATTATGCAAATTGCGAATATTGATTCCAACACCAAAACAAGCCACACTTGCCACAATAATGGCATCTCGCTCAGTTTCCACGATCGCTCGGATCTGTTCTCTTGTGTCGGTGTTGGTTCCTCCGAATACAAAATAAGTTTTCCTATGCTCATCTGATTGTTCCTTTATCATGTCGTAAAGTATGCGTCCATGTTTCTCTACAAATCGAAATAGAAGTAGGGTGTTGGTTTTCATCCCCAAGGTTAAATTTACTATGAATTTATTTCGAGCTTCTGACCCTATCAAATACTCCAATTCCCCCTGATAGTCGATGCCTTGCAATGCATGACAGATCGAATCCGGATGCCGTAGTATCAAGGCATTGATTGTGAAGGGCGATAAATGTTTCTGATCTATGAGTTTTTTGGTTGTCGTCACCCTAAAAACACTTCCAAAGAGGCCTTCTAATACGAGTTTATGAGTTTGAGTTCCATCAAGTGTTCCAGTTGCCCCAATTCGATATTTGGCATTGACGCATTTGGTCATTATAGAGGTGAGCGATTTTGACTTAAACCCATGAGCTTCATCACCGATTACAAGTTCATACTGCTCGAAATATTGTTGAGGCATCTTATATAGGCTTTGCCAAGTAGAAATAATCACAGGCAATTCAGAGCCCTTGTCTCGCCCTGCAAAGACCGTATGGCAGTTGTTCGCTACATCCCATCCGTATTGCTGAAAATCCGTGTACATTTGAGAAACTAACGATGTGGTTGGCACAAGGATGAGTGTTTTAGTTCTCCACCACCTCACTAATATGTAGATGATTAACGATTTCCCTGATGCCGTGGGAGACAGCAATAATGTCCGATTATTTGAAAGAGCATGATTTACAGCACTTAACTGATAGTCGCGCGGATTGTATGGAATTTTCAATGAGGCTAGAAAATCTGTCGGGAGCTCACATTTCTTAACTTCAAAATCAGATTCAAACTTGACGGTGTATTCTCTCAGATATAAAAATTTACATAGATGTTTCAATAGACCATGATATAACATGCGATTCATCGTATTATATAATCGAATCTTCCCATCCCAAAGACGCTTACGATAAGCAGGAATGAACGTATGGCCAGGAACCAAGAAGGTAAAGTGGTCTGAAATTTCTTGAGCGAGTCCTCGCTCACAATCTACGCGAATGTGTACTTCATCAATTTTGGTGATTGTTACATCATGCGATTCCATGTTTAAACTTTATCCAGTCAATGGCACTTTTAATTTGAAACCCCCGATTGTTGATCATTTTTATCACAGACTCTACATAATTTATTTTTTCTTGCATGAGTGTAATGTTCGCTTTTATCTTAAATAAATCCTCATCAGAATCTAGATATGTGTATCGTTCAGTCTTAATAATCTTAGTAAGAAATGGCTCCCAGTTGTGCTCTGTGAGTTCTTCATTGGATAGAGTTCCGGCATAGTATTCTAGCTTGAGCTTAGTCATTTTAGCTAAGCCAAACTCTAAACTTTTGAGCCTAATACGCTCGTCTATGTAAATCTTTAGATATTTGTCATGTATTTGTGGGATTTTTACTGATTCAGTTGCCAGATTTTCAATATCAATATCACGATCTTTATTCCAAAGTTCTTGAATTTCTTCAAGTTTCAAATCACCTCCTATGCATTACGATTTACAGGCTTTCCTATGTAGGATGTTTCATTATTCAACAAATTTTCAATTTCATACAAATCATACCTGAATGATACATCAGCTACAACATAATCTATATCAGTTCCAGCGGCATCAAAACTAATAGATGAAAGGTTTAATGGGAAGCACTCAAAGAATTTAAAATTCATTTGGGCGTTCATATTACTGGTCAGCACAGTAAGAACTGCATCAGTTTTCAGTTCCATATTATTTTTTAGTATTTGTCTCTTCTGTGCATGTTCTGGGGTTGAAAATCCAAGAGCCGTAATCCAATCATATATGGATAACCAGTTCTTCATATTTTCATCAATTATAAACCGAATAGTCAATTCTTCATAAGATACAGTATCGCCAGGTTCTTCTATATCTTTGTATGGTAATGGTATTGGTATTGTGGATAGAGAAATGCCAGGAATATTAGCAGCTTGACAAAAATATGTAACTTCTGGAAAATTAGCAAGTGAAAACTTGAAACCTACTGGAGATAAGTAACTAAGATTGGCTGGAAGATTCTGGAGTGCTGACATAAAATATCCTTTCTAGTATATTTAGTAAGGATAGAAAACAAAAAAAGGGGAGAACAGTTTCCCATTCTCCCCTTTGATAAAAACACAAAAAGTGTTTTCCCTTACATCAAGTTAAGCACTTCCACAATTCTGTAATAATCATTTGTGCCAGCCGTGATTGTACCGTCAAAAGGCTCTTGAGTACCACGTGCAAATGGATTATTTACCATTCCATAACGTGTTTTGAACCCAATTTTTGGTTGGAAAGTATTCTCACCAACCGCACGAACCATTTGCAATGGAACGTATGGGCAGTAGAACAGACCAGCATCATAAGCACTGGGGCCTTTATATCCAACAACAAAGAAGTTTGTTGAGGAAGCATTGAAATATGGATCAACATAGACTTTATATCGTCCATTAAGTGTTCCAACAAAGGTATTACCTGTATCATCAATTGCTCCACCATCAAGAACACCAGCCATAGCAAGAGCTGAAGCTGTATCTGAAGATGTGATGATGATGTTACCTTTACCACGCCGTGTTGCTTTTGCTACTGCATTAGCTTCACGTTCAATTTGGAACATCAGTCCTTTGAATTTCTCAACAGACCAACGACCATTGGAATCAGTATCAAGGTCGAACTTCCCTGTGTTTGTTACGTTATGTTGAGCACCACTTGTAGCACCAAAATAAATAGTATGTACTACTTCACGGTTAATCTCAGCCAAAATCTCGGTAGAGATGATGTTGGCCAGTTCTGTTTCAGCGTCAAGACCATGAACAGCTTTCAAGTCTTGTGCGAGTTCCATAGAGTATTCACCCTTCAGAGCTCTTGTTTTTGCCGTTACAGTAACTTTATCAATCGAGAATGCCATCTCTTGGAACTGAGTACCATGAGCAGGACTCCCAGCATCAGAAAGAGTTTCACCTAATGTTGTACTGAGGCCTTGTTGAACGTGATCTGCTGTCCCACTTTGTGAAAAGTCAGTAGCAGCAGTACCTGCACCGGCAGGATTAGGTGTTGCTGCAATACCAGAATGAGTAACATCTGGTTCAGCTTTCATGTCTGTACCTGACTGAGTATCATATTTTGCTCTCATTGCAAAAATGAGTCCAGTTGGGCCTGTCATTGGTTGAACACCGCAGACATCATAAGCCATAAGATTAGGCATTGCATACCGAATCATGGAAATCAATACTGGGTCTGCATACTGTACTTCAGCACCAGCACTCATGTTATTGGTAGGAATAGCCTCTGTCAATAAACCTTGACCTTGTTGGCCAGCTTCTTGCATTGCTATTTCTTGGTTTTCCAGAAGAACGGCTGTAACCGCTTTTCTGTAAGGGTCTTTAATCTTAGGCATATCTGCATGGTCTAAGACTGGGCCCCACTTCTTTTGAAGTCCTTCAGCTAAATACATTTTTTATCTCCTAAAGTAAATAGTTGTTAAAAGTTAATAAAAGTTAATAAACTAATTAGTACCATGTTTTGACAAATGTTTGGTATAAATTGCCATACTTGGATCAGTTTTTTCAACCTCTACATCAGCTTCAGTATTTTGAACATCTTCTGTTAGAGATTGAGCGGTTTCAGAGGTCTTCGGAAAATAATTTTCCTTGATGACTACAAGCTTTTCTTTGTATTGCTCGGAATCTTCATAGTCCACACCTTCTGATAATTTTTCAAGCTTTTCCTTTTCTGTATCAGCTAAGTCCTCAGAAACCTCTCGCAAAGTTTCTTCTTTCTGGAACTGAGAAAGCTCTTTTTTAATTTCTACATTATGATTTACTGTCTCGTCCAATTGCTTTTCAAGCTCTTCGACTTTCTCAAACAGATCGTCAACTAGGTCAACTTTCTCTTCTGGGATGTCGATGTAATGCTCTTGGAAGAGGTTTTTGAGTCCGGTCATGAAATCTTCAACTAGCTCAGAACGAATTCCTTTTTCTAATGCTAGTTCATTTTCCTTGACCCACTCTTCAACAACATAATTCAAATAGCTATCAACTTTTTCAGTCACGGCTACTTTATGTTCCTCTTTAGCTTCATTGAGTGATTTATGGTAATCATCCTCAAAAGTTTCGATTCTTTCATTTACTGCCGAAATGACCTTAGCAGAAACTGCGGCTTCAAAAATAGTTGAAGCTTTGGATTTGAACTCTTCAGAAAGGTCTTCGCCACTTAAAATGGCATCAATGTCTTCTTTGACATCTATTGATAGGTCTTCCTTTTTGAGTTTCTTTGATTCAAAAGGTGCAGCTTTTTCTTTTTCTTCATCATCATCTTCCTCTTCGTCTTCTTCGACAAGAGTAGAACCTAAGATTTTCGCAAAAGAATCAGAAAGTTCAGCTTTTTTCATGGAATTGAGAGAATCATAGATAGCCTTTACCATTCCCGCTTTAGTTTTGGGAACCGTATAAGCTTCTTCTACTTCTTCCTCATCCTCTTCATCTTCGTATTTTTCATCTACTTCTTTTTCTTTATCATCAGACTCTTCTTCTTCTTCTTCTTCTTCATCATCTTGTTCTTTAATTTTTCTGCCTGAAGACTTCACAGCAGCTTTTGTTGCTTCTTCCAGTTCTTCATCTTCAGACTGTTGTTCCAAAATTTCTTCAGACATTTAAAATCTCCTGTTTGGTTAAATAAATCTTACTAGTATTATTTATAAAAATATAAACTTTACAATTTGATAATAAAATCTTCAAATGCCTTGACAAGCGTCTGTTCTCTGTCTTTTCTTGAAGATTTCTCTATTTTAGTCTTAATTTCTTGGATTTCTT
Organism: Flavobacteriales bacterium; assembly: GCA_015660615.1. Lineage (GTDB taxonomy): Bacteria > Bacteroidota > Bacteroidia > Flavobacteriales_D > Sanyastnellaceae > UBA974. The sequence goes on along the minus strand of DQKQ01000097.1, from coordinate 2,288 downwards.
GTTCTCTAAGAAGCCCATTATCCCAAATCCACTCTTTACCTTCCATGATTCCATGAACGAATGCATCGGGAGCCGAAGGATCAGCAACTATATCAGCAGCAGTAGCGAGATAAAAATCGTCCTGCACCTCTTGAATACCGTCCTTTACGGGTTTCAACGAACCCATACCTCTTGACGAGACACCCAACCGAGCACCCTCATCAATTAAATTCTTTACTATTTTACCGTATGGAGTGTCCAGAATTTTGGCTCTCCCCATAAAATTACTATCAACCTCTTGAAGTTCCTCAATCATGTGAGAAACCCGCTCAAGGTTGACCGTTGGGCCATCGGGATGCCCCAGTTCTCCAAAAGCTCTCTTGGTATTGATGAACTTTTCAGTATACCGTTTTGCTTCTTTTTGAAGGATAGCTTTAGGATAAATTCTGCCATTCCGATTTTTAGTATCTGACTGTAGAAAGACACCCTCAATAAAATAGTTCTTACCCCCATCTTTTTTAGCTTCAGTAAGAAACTCTACATTGCTAGCCTCTTCACTAATTAATCTCATTGCTCTCTCCTAGTCTTCATCGTGGATTACACTGGTTGAACCTTTGCCCATTCGGGTTTTATAAGCATCTTTCATTTTTGCTCTAACTTGTGGTCTGAGTCTTTTGTACCACTTTGCTCCTGACATTTTTACTTTTTTATCTGCCTTTTTCTCAATATTCTGTTTCATCCCAGCTGATGCACCTTTATAGATACCCTGTTTATCAACTATTGATATCGCTTTTTGTCTCACAGCTCTCTTTACAGCATTATTTATTCTATCTGGACTAGGCGGTTTCTTCATTGCAAGAGCTCTTTTTCTGGCAATAAGTTTACCCTTAACTTTCATTTGTCTGCCTCGTTTGAGCCTTTGACTCATTGTCATAGCCTCAACGAGCTCTTTAAATGTTTTCATCTTATTTAATTCGTTTAGTTTGTCTATCACCAGAAAGAGTTTTGCCTTGTGCGGCCATACGATCTCTCTTCTTTGTTACACCAGAAGAGTCGTCCTTCTTCTTTCTTTTCTTACGTGCCATTTTTATTTTTATTTTATTCTTCTTATAATTTAGTTTATCTTCTCTTCGCCTCTTTTTAGCATCAGCACCCTTATCCATTCTCTTTTTCACTGCTGTAAATTCCATAATTTCTTCCATAAATTCGCTAAATGTTTTCATTAGTAAGCTCCTCCTGTTCCGGCTTTGTCTAAAGTATAACCTAGTGTACCATTTTTTTCAAATACTGGTGTATTAAAACCAGCAACTTTTTGTACTTCTAGTCCAATAGTGTAAGTATCGGCAGCTCCAACTCCGACTGTTGTTACATTAATATCACCTAATACATTACTAGTATTTCCTGCTGCAGCTCCCATAGTTATTGAAGAGCCCCATGATGCAAAATCCCATGAACCAGTAGAACCACCTCTCAAATATGCAATATCTTCTTCTGTAGTACTTCCATCAAAATAAATTCGTGCATAAGTAATGGTTGATGCTATATCCCACCAAAGATGTCTAAGATTTACAGTTGGTGTATTAATTGATAATCTTGTACTACCGTGTGTAAGTTGTGAAGCTAATCCAGATACACTACCTGTGAGAGACTTACCTACCGCAACCTCTGTTGCGGTTCCTACTGGCCAACCTAAAGCCGTATTATCTGTACCACTAGTACATCTATAAACATCTACTGTTGCTGCTCCAGCTGTATAATTTTGTACTACCATGAATACTGGCGTACTATCGTTTGTTGTTAGTATTTCTCCAATACAAAAATTTGTCGTTGGTGCTGCAGCCAGAGTTATCGTAGTTGTGGCATATTTCAATGTGGATAAATCAGCAAACACACTATCAGCTAATTCCGTAGCATCACCAGCAAGTCCAGTAGTCATTACCCTGTACTTGGTATTTGTATCCTGTAGGGTAATTGCAGATTTTGTAATAGCCATTCTTTACGCTCCGTGTGCTTTTCCAAGAACTTTCATGAATGCTCTTTCAGTCCGTTGGATTTGTTTAATAGTTTTATTTTTCTCTGAAGAACCTAATCCTTCTATATATTTAACCAAAATCTCCGCTGTAAGTGGGTCTATTGGAATATCGTTCCCATCATCCAGAGAGATTTCACTATCACTCTTTGACTTGGTTACCTTTTTCAAGTCACTCATTACATCTTCTATGATAAACTCTCCAAATGAAATAATTCTTGAATTTTTAATATATTCATAATCACCAGACTGTCCGCTTGAACCTGCCTTTTTTGTCCAT